>JALXER010000280.1 GCA_027069385.1 Paracoccaceae bacterium | reverse complement strand
ACCCACCCCCTTGCGCCTTAGCCGGATTGCCAGCGCATCGGCATGGGCGTTCAGCGCGCCATAGCTTAGGGCACGCCCCTGACAGCGCGCGGCGATACGGTCGGGGTTCAGGGTGGCAAAGGATTCGAATCCGGCGATCACGGTTGGAAAATCCGGCAGGACATGCGCGCCATGGCCAAAATTTTCGAACAGGTGCCGGTCCGGTTCGGGCAGGGCGGCCAGAGCTTTGGCGCAAAACCGGCGTCGCGCGCCACCGCCATAATGCGACAGGTCAAAGGCGGGCAGCGGGGTGGCGGTTGGATGACGAAAATGTTTCATGGGCGAATCTCCGGCTTGGTAACGAATGGTGGCAGTATAATGGGAAAAAATCCCATTTATAGTGACAGCGCCCCCGAAACCTGTCACAACAGCGTGAGGCGGCAGAGTCTTGCCAAGCCGCCCCCGAATGCCCGATACTTGCCTGAAACTTTGGACCCCTTAATGAACAACGACCGATCCGAGCTATATCTTGCAGCGCTAAACACGCTGTTGCCGGTGCTTGCCAAGGGCATGATCGCGCACGGGGTAACGCTGCGTACCGCGCAGGATGCGCTGAAACGGGCGCTGCTGGATGCCGCGATTGCGCAGACTGGGGGGCGGGCCTCGGACAGCCGGATCAGCCTGATTACCGGCTTGCATCGCAAGGATGTCAAACACCTGCGCGAAACACCGGTCGCACAAATGGAAACGGTGCAAAATCCGGTGGCGCGGGTGATCAACCTGTGGCGCGGCAAGACGACGCGCACCCTGTCGCGCAAGGATTTCGAGCAACTGGCGAAGTCCGCGCGGGTCGATATGGCCGCGGGAACCTTGCTGGCCCAGATGCGCCGCCTTGGCGTGGTGGAGGGTGACGACCCGCTGACCCTGAACGCCGACGCGCTGATCGCCCCGCAAGGCTCGGCCGAGATTTATCAGGCCTATGCCAAGAACCTGAGCGCCCATGCGCAGGCCGCAACGGACAATCTGGATGGCGGGCCTGCCGAATTCGAGCGCGCCGCCCATTTCAGCCACCTGTCGCCCGGGTCTCTGGCCGAGTTGGAAACGCTGGCCGCCACCCTGGCGCAACAGGCGCTGGACCAGTTTGCCAAGCGTGCCACCGAATTGCAGAACCGCGACCGCAGCGGCGACGGCGGGTCTCACCGCATCGCGTTTGGCGCATATGTCCACAAGAAGGATTCGAACGAATGAAAGCTCTGTTAACCTGCCTGCTGATCCTGTTGGGCCTGCCAGCCCTTGCCCAAAGCGACGATAGCGAAGGCGGCATTCTGGGAACGGGCATTGCGCAGGTCGGGGTGTTCGGTGTGGTCACCGGATTGGGCAGCATTTATGTGAACGGGCTGCATATTACCTATGCGCCCGATATGCAGGTGCGCACCCCCTTCGGAGCAACCCCCGCGCAGGCAATCGAGGTTGGCGATACGCTGGCAATCGCGGTGCGGCAGGCAAGCGGTGGCGGATACGAAGCCGCCGAAATTCTGGCGGCTCCGGCGCTGGTCGGGCCGGTGACGGGCGGTACGGTGCTGGGGGTTCCGGTCGGGAACTACGCCGATGGCCAATGGGTGCAGGTAAGCGGGCTGTGGCAGGATAGCGGGCTGGATATCACCCGCGTTCAGCCGGTTACCCCGCAGGAATTCGCCTTTGTTCAGGGGGATTACCGGGTTGAAACCGGACAGGTCGGGGGCGTGGGCCTTGGCGGATTTGTGCCCCTTCACGCCCGCCCGTTCGATACGCTGCGGGTCTGGCTGCACCCTTCGGGGGGCGTGGCAAAGGTGCAAACCGGCCTGTTTGGCGCAGGAATTCAGGTGATGCTGGTAGAGGGCTATCTGAGTGACGCCCGCATAACCGGCGAATACACCATTCGCGGTGCCGGTGTGGTTGCCTATCAGGCCGGCGGCGGCGAGATGCCCGATATGCGCGCGCTGTTTTGCGTAACGCCGTCAGCGCGGTTCGATCAGGTGGAAATGCTTGAATCCACAGGGGCGGGCGATTGCCTGTCGGGTAAATGATCCCCCTTTATTCCCCACCCAAGGCAGACTAAAAGAGCCTATGAGCAAGCAAACCGATACCGGCCGCGTGGCCGATGCCCCCGAGTTGAACTGGGTTGACCGCACCATGCCTGCGCCGGTTCGCCCCTATCTTCGGCTGTCGCGAGCGGACCGGCCGATTGGCACATGGCTGCTGTTGATCCCCTGCTGGTGGAGCCTTGCGCTGGCCATTGCCGCCGATCCCGCCGGGCCGCGCTGGCAGGATGCGTGGATCGCGCTGGCTTGCGCGCTGGGGGCCTTTTTGATGCGCGGGGCCGGATGCACATGGAACGATATCACCGATCGGGATATCGACGCCAAGGTGGCCCGAACCCGATCTCGCCCGCTGCCATCGGGGCAGGTCACGGTCAAAAAAGCGCTGCTGTGGCTGGCGGTGCAGGTGGTTGTTTCGGCGCTTATTCTGTTTACCTTCAACCGGTTCAGCATTGTGCTGGGCATTGCGGCGCTGCTGCCGGTGGCGATCTATCCGTTTGCCAAACGCTTTACATGGTGGCCGCAGGTGTTCCTTGGCATCGCGTTCAACTGGGGGGCTTTACTGGGCTGGGCCGCGCATACCGGCAGCCTGTCTCTGGCACCGGTTCTGCTCTATCTGACCGGTATCAGTTGGACCCTGTTTTACGACACGATCTATGCCCATCAGGACAAAGACGACGACGCGCTGATCGGGGTCAAATCGACGGCGCTCAGGTTTGGCAATGCCACCAAATCGTGGTTGCTGGGTTTTCAGATAGGGGCGCTGGTGCTGATGGCACTGGCCATTCTGATCAGCATTCACGCCGGTCCGGCCCCTTGGGTTATCCTTGTGGCGCTGCTGGCCCCGTGGGGGTTTGGCTGGCATATGATGTGGCAATTGCACCGGCTGGATATCGATAATCCCGACATTTGCCTGACGCTGTTTCGCTCTAACCGCGATGCGGGGCTGATTGTGGTGGTTTTCTTGGGCGTTGCGGCGCTTATGTGACCGGCTTTGCCTTGCACCCGTTGCGCTGATCGCCTAATAAATCTGCCAATAGACCAGAGGTTCCATGCGCCCGATTGCCATTATTTTTGCCCTGTCCAGCCTGCTTGTCGGGGCTGCATTGGCGTGGGGCTTTGCCTTTCTGACGCTGAACTGGGCCGAAAATGAACAGAAGAACGAGATGGAACAGGCGCTGGCTGCCGGTGGCATCGACTGGGCGCAGGTTTCGGTTGACGGCACGCTGGTAACGCTTGCGGGCACGGCGGCACAACCCGGCGAGAAAGAGCGCGCCGCGATGATCGCCAAAATGATCGCCGGTGAAAACCTGAACGACCAAAGCGCGCTGTTACAGCCCGAGGAACAGGTGGCACAGGCCCAACAGCCGTGGCTGGAGATCCTCAAGAATGACGAGCAGGTCTCGCTGATGGGGATGCTGCCCAAAGACAGCGCGCAGGATGATCTGATCGACACAATTCTGACACTGGATCGCGTTGCCCTGATTGACCTGAGCGAATCCATCAATAGCACCGGCGGGCCGGACTGGCCCGAGGCGCTGCATTTCGCCGGACGGATTCTGGCGCTGACCGATCGCTCGATTATCACCGTGACTCCGGGACGGGTCGAGGTCAACACCGTGGCGGGTTCGGAAACCTGGCAGGACGGGCTGGCCGAATTGCTGGACAACATCCGCCCTGAAGGGGTCGAGTTGATGCTGGATATCGCCGCGCCGCGTCAGGTGATCTCTCCCTATGTTTTTCAGGCCGATCTGGGCGGGCAAACACCGGTGCAATGCTCGGCCCGCGACGAGGCCGAGGCGCTGGCCATCAAGACTTCTATGCAGGAAATGGGTCTGTCGGTCGATGATTGCACCGTGGGGCTGGGCGCGCCGTCAAACCAGTGGCGCGAGGTGGTGGAGCTTTGCACAAAAGCGCTGGAAAATGCCGGTGGCGGGCAGCTTAGCATTGTGGACACGGCCATCGACCTGACGGCCCCCTATGACGCCGACCCCGAGGCACTGGCGGCGCTGGGTGCGCAACTGCCCGACAGTTTCTCGCTGAATGTCACCATACAGGACCCACCGGTTCAGGCCAGTGTTGCGGCGCAGATCGTTCCGGCGCATTTCGGGGCGGAATTGGCCGAGGACGGTACGGTGTTGCTGATCGGCACCATGAAAGACGACCTGACCCGCGCGGCGGTGTTGCGCTATGCGCAAGCCAAATTCGGCTATAATCTGGTCGAGGACGATTTCACCTTGCAAACCCAGTTGCCCGACCATTGGCAGACCCGTATCTTCGCCTCGTTAGAGGCCCTGGCGCTGCTCGACAAGGGCTTGCTGGCGGTGACCCGGGATACGTTAACCCTTAGCGGTGTTGCCGGCTTCGAAAACCCCGAGGCGGAAATCCGCGCCATTCTGGATCCGGTATTTGGGCCGGAAACCAATGTTAGCCTTGATCTGACCTATGTACCCGGTGCGGTTGTGCAGCAAGATGCGCTCGACCCGCGGATTTGCGCCAGCCGCGTCACAACCCTGCTGGCCGCCAACCAGATTTCCTTTGCGCCATCCAGCGCGGTCATAGAGGACAGCTCGGCCCCTACGATCGAGGCGATTGCCGCGATTCTGACCAAATGTCGCGACACCCGCTTTGAAATCGGCGGCCATACCGACAGTCAGGGGCGCGAGGAAATGAACCTGTCGCTGTCCCAAGCCCGCGCCGACGCGGTGCTGGACGCATTGCTGGCGCAAAACCTGCTATTGGGCGATATTGTGGCGGTGGGCTATGGCGAAAGCGAACCGATTGCCGATAACTCTACCGAGGAAGGCCGCGCGGCCAACCGGCGGATTGTTATAAAAATGTTGCGCGATGCCGAAGACCAGCCCGAACCCGAGGTGGACAATGAACAGAACTGACCTGACCCTGCTGATCGTGGCAGCCATCGTAATTGCACTGGTGCTGGGCTGGAGCGCCCGCTGGCTGTTTGACCGGCTTAACCATCAGCCCCACGAACCCGAATCCCCCGATGAACAGGCGGTCAGGCTGGAAAATGCCGAAGCAGCCAGACAGGAAGCCGAGGCGGAACTTGAACGCATCCGGACCGAATTTGCCAGCGAGTATAACCAGCTAAAGGCCGAGTTGGACGCCACCATGGACGGGCTGGGCACCGCGCGCCAAAAGGCAGAAAGCCTGCAAGCCGAACTGGATGCATTGAACACGCCCGAGGACGACGAAAACGATTAACTAAGCATCCCAGCGCAGCAGCGCGTCATCATCCGCATCGCGTGCATCCACCCATTTCCCCCCCGCGGGTCCGGTTTCCTTTTTCCAGAACGGCGCGCGGGTTTTCAGGTAATCCATCATAAAATTGGCAGCATCGAACGCATCTTGTCGATGCGGCGAGGCCGCCAGCACCAGCACGATCTGTTCGCCCGGTTGCAACGGTCCGACCCGATGCACAATGGTGCTGGCCTGAAGGTTCCAGCGTTTGACAGCGCGGGATTCTATGTCGCGCAGGGCGTTTTCGGTCATGCCGGGATAGTGCTCCAGCTCCATCTGCGAAACATCGCCCCCGCCGCGCACCAATCCGGTAAAGCTGACCACGGCACCGATATCATCGCGCCCACGGGTCAGGGCCGCGGTCTCGGCGCTGATGTCGAAATCGCCGGTCTGTACGCGTATGGCCATGTCAGCCCCCGGTCATCGGCGGAAAAAACGCCACTTCGCTAGCGCCGATGATCGAGGCATCCAGATCAACCATCTGCTGATCCACCGCCACGCGCACCGAGGCCAGATCGGCAAAGGCCACCGCATAGCGTTCCTCGCGCACCTTCAGTTCCTCGACCAGTTCGGCGACCGTGCCGGCGGTGGTTTCCACCTGTTCCTTTGGCAGGCCGATCCGTTCGCGTATCCATGCGAAATAGAGCACTTGCATCAGATTTCCTTTAGTATGGGCAGGGCTTTGCGGAAATAGTCAAAGCCGGTTATCAGGGTCAGGACGGCGGCAATCCACAGCACCCATGTGCCAAGGGTATTGGCCCAGTCAAGCCCCGGAATGATCCAGGTCAGCCCGAACTGGTCCTCGATTTCACCGGCCAGAATGCCCGTCACAATCTCGTCGTTCATCCCCGAGGACAGCGCCCAATAGTAATGGGCAAACAGGAATGCCACCATGATGATCGTTATGGCCAGCATCTGGCTGGCGGTTTTCCACTTGGCAAGCCACGTCACCTTGAGCGTTCCGGCCTTGTCCCCCAGAAATTCGCGCAGGCCCGATACGAACACCTCGCGAAAGGTGATCAGGATGATCGGGATCAGCGGATCAAGCACAAACAGGCGGTCGGCACCAAACAGGTTGAATTGCCAGTAATGGGTCAGAAAATAGGCGGGCATGACCTGTATTTTTGCGGCCAGCGCCAGCAGCGCAATCAGCACCATTGCCTTGTCGGCAATCGGGTCGAGCATCCGGCCCAGATTGGTGATCTGGTTCCACCGGCGCGCCAGAAAACCGTCGATATAGTCGGTAGCGGCGGCGGACATGAACAGCGCCAGCGCTGCCCAGTCGGCAATCGGGCTGGGCACGAACACATAGACCAGCCCCACGGCAGGGGCCGCTATCAGCCGAAAAACGGTCAACAGGTTCGGAATATTCATATTCATGCGCTAACTATCACCCATTCTCGTGAAAATAACCATAGATGGTTTCGGCCATGGCGTCGGAAATTCCTTCTACCAGCTTCAAATCCGCGAGACCAGCGCGACTTGCGGCCTTGGCCGAGCCGAAATGCGCCAGAAGCGCGCGTTTGCGGGCCGCGCCGACGCCGGGTACGTTGTCCAGCGGGTTTGCGCCCATGGCCTTTGCGCGGCGCGCCCGATGGGTGCCGATGGCAAAACGGTGGGCCTCGTCGCGCAGACGCTGCACGAAATACAGAACCGGATCCCGATGCGGCAGCATGAACGGGCGCGCGCCGGGGCGGTGGAACTCTTCTTTGCCGGCGTCGCGGTCCTCTCCTTTGGCTACCCCTACCACCGGCACGCCGGTTACGCCCAGCCCCTGCAATACCTCGACCACCGCCGAGACCTGCCCCGCGCCGCCATCGATCAGCAACAGATCGGGCCACAGGCCCTTGCTCCGCTCGGGGTCTTCTTTGGTAAGGCGCGAAAACCGGCGGGTCAGGACCTCGGTCATCATGCCGAAATCGTCGCCCGGGGTGATGTCATCACCCTTGATGTTGAACTTGCGATAGCTTGACTTCATCCAGCCCTCGGGGCCGGCCACCACCATCGCGCCAACCGCATTGGTACCCGAAATATGCGAGTTGTCATAGATTTCGATGCGTTGCGGCGGGCCGTCCAGCCCGAACGCCTTGGCCAGCCCGTCAAGCAACCGCGCTTGCGACGCGGTTTCGGCCAGCTTGCGGGCCAGCGCCTCGCGGGCATTGCGATGCGCGTTATCGACCAGTTGGCGTTTTTCGCCGCGTTCGGGCAGCATCAGGGCAACCTTGTTGCCGCGCTGGGCGCTCAACGCGGCCTCTAACAGGTCGGGGTTTTCAACCGGGGTGGACAGCAGGATAAGCTTGGGCGGCAGTTTGTTGTTATAAAACTGCACGATGAATGCCTCCAGTATTTCGGCCATATCGGCCGAGCCACCGGTGCGCGGGTAATAGGCGCGGTTGCCCCAGTTCTGGTTGGCGCGGATGAAAAACACCTGCACGCAAGCCTGCCCGCCATCCTGATGCACGGCGATAATATCGGCCTCGGCCACGCCTTGCGGGTTGATCCCCTGACTGGTCTGTACCTGCGCCATGGCGCTGATCCGGTCGCGCAGCCCTGCCGCGCGTTCATAGGCCATGGCTTCGGATGCCTTGTTCATTTCCTCGACCAGTTCAGCCTGAATGCGGGTGGATTTGCCTTGCAAGAACGCCAGCGCATCGGCCACCAGCGCGTTATAGGCCGCCTTGTCGATATGCCCGACACACGGCCCCGCGCAGCGCTTGATCTGGTACTGCAGACAGGCGCGGGTGCGGTTGTCAAAGGTGGCATCGGTGCAGTTGCGCAGCAAAAACGCCTTTTGCAACTGGTCGAGCGTCCGGTTGACCGCGGTTCCGGATGCAAACGGGCCGAAATACTTGCCCTTTTGCCGCTTTGCACCGCGATGTTTCTTGATCATCGGATAGTCATGGTCGCCGGTCACCAGAATACCCGGAAAGGATTTGTCGTCGCGCAGCAACACGTTATAGCGCGGCTTTAGCTGCTTGATCAGGTTTTGCTCCAGCAACAGGGCTTCGGTCTCGGTTCGGGTGGTCAGGAACATCATCGACGCGGTGGCCGAGATCATCCGCCCGATACGCGCCGAATGGCCGGTGGGGCGCGCATAGGACGACACGCGGTTGCGCAACTGGCGCGCCTTGCCGACATACAGAACCGCCCCGTTTTTATCGAGCATCCGGTACACGCCCGGGCTGGTATCCAGCAGCTTTAGATAGCCCTTGATCACCAGATGGCCGGTGGGGACCGCGTCACCGGTTTTGGCGCTGCCCTCCTCCTCGAATTCGGAATGCTGGTTGTTAAAGCTCATGGGTTGGATGATAGGCGATTCGGCAAAGGCCCGCACCCGTGTTCTGGAGAAATCAAGAAAAAATCTGTCCACGATTCCTGTGGATAACTCTGTGTACTGATTGGGCTAAGGGCGGCACAGGCGTTGAATCTAAGGGGTTTTAAGGGATTGATTAAAAAATAGGCAGCCATTTAACGCATTGATATCATTGATCAAAATTATTACCATTTGGTAATATGTTGGAATCGTTAAAGAAAAATGACGGTGCCGTGATGAATGAAAGCGGGGGTGGACAACTCTGACTGGAACCTTTCGCGATTCGTTCCGAGTCAAGGGTGGAAAGCGTGAATAATGCGCTATTCGACCCCTTGAATATCGGGGGTCTGCCACGCCAGATGCTGCCCGCCATCGAGGCAAATCATCTGGCCGGTCATGCCGTTGGAATCCAATATAAAATCGAGGGTCCGGCAAATCTCGGCGGGGTCCGAGCCGCGTTGCAGGATCGTGGCACGGCGTTGCGCGTCGAAGTGGGCGTCGCTTTGTCGCGCGCCGATCAGGGTCGGGCCGGGGGCAATCCCGTTGACCCGCACATGCGGCGCCAGCCCCTGCGCGGCGGTTCGGGTAAAGGCCCACAGGCCGGCCTTGGCAATGGTATAGGTCATGAATTCGGGCGTCAGCTTGCGCACGCGCTGGTCAATCATGTTAATCACATTGGCCTGCGCCACCGGTTCGCCGTTCCGGTCGGGCACGGCGCGCGGGGCTTGCGCGGCAAAACCTTGTGTCAGGAACAGCGGCGCGCGCAGATTGGAACCGATATGGCGATCCCAGCTTTCGGCTGTGGCGCTTTCCAGCCGGTCATACTCGAAAATAGAGGCATTGTTGACCAGCACCGTCAGCGGAGTGCCAATGGCCGCCACCGCCTCGGGCACCAGTGCTGCCACCGCGCCATGGTCCAGCAGGTCGGCCCGAACAATCGCCGCCCTGACCCCCAGCGCGCGGGCATCGGTGGCGGTGGCCTCGGCCTCGGGGGCGCTGCTGGCATAGTGGATCACCACATCCACACCGCGCCGCGCCAGATGCAGGGCCATCGCCCGCCCCAGCCGTTTCGCGCCACCTGTAATCAGTGCTGCCTGCCGCATTCAGACATCCTATCGTTGCAAAAGATACAGCGTATAGACCACATACAGGCCCAGAAAGGCAACGCCCCATAGTCGGGTAATCGACAATTTGGTAAAGATGAACAGCGCCAGCAGCGCCGACGCACCCAGCATGATCCACACGTCGATATGCAAAAAGGCCGGCTCGATCGGAAGCGGGCCGAACAGGCTTGTTACCCCCATGATCGCCAGAATGTTGAACATGTTGGAGCCGATGACATTGCCCAGCGCCACGTCGGCCTGTCTGCGAATAGCTGCCATAACGGTTGTGGCCAGCTCGGGCAGCGAGGTGCCCACCGCGACCAGCGTCAGGCCGATTATTTCGTCACTAAGCCCGAAGCGTTGCGCCACGATTACCGCGCCCTTGATCATCAGTTGCGCCCCGATGGGCAGGCCGATGATCCCGGCGATGATATATGCCGCCATGCGCCAGCCCGGAATGTCGGGGCGCAGGCCTTCTATGGCTTCCAGTTCCGCACTCGCGATGATCGGCGGGGTTCGGGCACCGCGCATCGCCGCCCTGATATTGTCCCACAGCATCAGCGCCAGCAACCCCAACAGCACCAGCCCGTGCCAGACCCGCAGCGGCCCCATATAGGCCAGCGCCACAAAGATTACCGAAACCGCAAACATCATCAGAAAGATGCGCCGCGTGTCGCACTGGTTGGTATCCATCGGGTAAATCAGCGCCGGTACGCCCAGCACCAGCAACACATTGGCAATGTTCGAGCCCACCACATTGCCCAGCGCTATCCCCGGCGCGCCGCCAAGTGCCGATTGCACCGCGATCAGCATTTCGGGGGCCGAGGTGCCAAACCCCACAATGGTTGCGCTGACAATAAGGGCCGGCACGCCAAGGCGCAGCGACAGCGCCACCGCGCCCTTGACCAGCAGGTCTCCGGCAAAGATCAGCAGCAGCAGACCACCGGCAAGGAAAAGCAGCGCCATTAGTCTTTTTCACAGGGGCACGGTTTATCCCCGATCAGGTAAGTGCCGCATTTCTTGCACTTTTTGGCGGTTTTGGGCCGCTTGCGTTTGGGCAGGGTCGGGTATTTCAGCCTGCCGAACATGGCCATGGCGACCATGGCCAGAATGAACAATATGGCGATCTTGGAAAACATCTATAACCCGTATCGCGCCCAAAGCGCGCTTTCTTCCATGCGGCCAATCGCGGCGCCGGAAAGGCGCGCAAGCAGCGGTTTCTTTTGACCGTGATAGCGGAATTTTGCCTTTTCGCCAAAGATTTCTTTCATCTTGGGAACCAGATGCGCGATGCCGTCTACCAGCCCGTTATCAACCCCGTGCCGCCCGATCCAGATTTCACCGGTAAACAGGTCGTCGCTTTTCAGGCGCGGCCCGCGGCGCGATTTGACCTGCGCGATAAAGTTGGTGTGGATGCTGCGTTGCAGGTCTTTCAGGCGCTCGACATCGCTGGCGCGCTCGGGGCGGAACGGGTCGAGCATCGACTTGTCCTCGCCCTCGGTATGCACCCGGCGTTCGATCCCGTGGTTTTTCAGCAACTCGGCAAAGCCGAAACTGGCCGAGATCACCCCGATCGAGCCGACAATCGAATTGTCATCTACATAGATTTCGTCGGCAGCCGTGGCCAGCCAGTACCCGCCCGAGGCCGCCACGTCCTCGACAAAGGCATAGACCGGAACGCGCTTTTCCGCCGCCAGCCGCCGGATACGCGCGGCAATCAGCGCCGATTGCGCCGGTGACCCGCCCGGAGAGTTGATCGCCAACGCCACGGCGCGCGGGTTGCCCTTGCTAAAGGCTTTCTCGATCAGGTCGGCCAGCCCTGCATCGCTTAGGGATGCGCGCCCGACCCCGATGGCTCCGTTCAGGCGGATCACCGACACGACGGGGCTGCGGAATTTTGCAAATGGATTTTTCATCCCCCTGATGTAAGGTGCGCAGCGCGCCAGAACAAGCGATAACCCTTGACCTTTGCCAACCCGCCCCGCAATCTGCGAAAAAAACGGGGGAATAGCATGCAGTTTCGCAAACTTGGCCGCACCGGTCTGGATGTCAGCGCCTTTTGTCTGGGCACTATGACCTATAGCACTCAAACCCCCGAGGATGACGCCCACGCGCAAATCGACATGTTCCTTGATCACGGCGGTAATTTTGTCGATACGGCCGAGTTGTACCCCGTCAACCCGATGAAGGCCGAACTGTCGGGAAATTCGGAAATCGTGATCGGCAACTGGCTGGCGCGAACCGGTCGGCGGGGCGATATGGTGCTGGCAACCAAGGTTTCGGGCGAGGGCAACCCCGCGGTGCGCAACGGCGAACCCATTACCGGCGCGGCGATACTCGGCGCGGTCGAGGGCAGCCTGAAGCGGCTGCAAACCGAGTATATCGACCTTTATCAACTGCATTGGCCCAATCGCGGCAGCTATCATTTTCGCAAATGCTGGACCTATGACCCGACCGGGCAGAACCGCGCCGAAACGCTGGATCACATGGCCGAGGTGCTGGGGGTGCTGGATGATCTGGTCCGGGCGGGCAAGGTGCGCCATGTCGGGCTTAGCAACGAAAGCGCGTGGGGAACCGCGCAATTCCTGCGCATCGCCGAGCAAAACAACCTGCCGCGGGTGGCCTCGGTCCAGAATGAATACAGCCTGATGTGCCGGTTGTTCGATACCGATATGGCCGAGTTGAGCCATAACGAGGATGTCGGCCTGCTGGCCTTTTCGCCGCTTGCCACCGGCATGCTGACCGGCAAATACCACGGCGATGTCATTCCGGTGCCGTCGCGGCGCACCTTTCGGGCCGATCTGGGCGGGCGGATGAACCCGACCAGTCTGGCCGCAGCGGATGCCTATGTCGATGTGGCGCGCAAACACGGGCTGGACCCGGTTCACATGGCGCTGGCCTTTTGTACGGGTCGGCCGTTCATGGCCTCGGTCATTTTCGGAGCAACCAGGCTGGCCCAGTTGCAACACCTGCTGAACGGGGCCGATCTGGTGCTGTCGGATGCGGTTTTGTCCGACATCGACACCGTCCACCGCCAATTTCCGCAACCGTTTTGACAAAGGTTGATTTTCCGCTCATATTGCGTTATTCGAATGTTTCTAACTAAACCTCGGGGGAGAAAACATGTCATTTGAATTTGACGGAAAGACCATCGAAACCAACGATAACGGGCATCTGCTGGACCATAAGGAATGGACCGAAGACATGGCGCGCCAAATGGCTGCGGCCGAGGGGATCGAGTTGACCGACCGCCACTGGGATCTGATCAACTATCTGCGCGAAGAATACATCGAGAACGGCACCCAGCCCAACACCCGCACCATTCTGAAAGCCATGAGCGCCGAGTGGGGCGAAAAGCTGAAACAGAAAGACGTTTACGAACTGTTCCCCCTCGACCCTTCCAAACAGGGCGGCAAAATTGCCGGTCTGCCCGAAAGCCGCCGCAAGGGCGGTTATTGATCGCGCATCAGCGCCACATCCGAGAAATAGGCAATACTGGCACTGCCGGTATTGTCTGAATCGCAAAATATCCCGATCCGGGTCAGGGTCGGGGTGTCGTCGCGCTTGGTAACGGTGTGATAGATCTCCAGCAGGTCAACCTGTTGATGCTGCCATTTGCCCGTGTTTTCGTCATGCCCGTTGGCCACATAATGCGGGAAATCACCGATATATTTGTACTCGCCGGGTTCGAACAGCTTGTTGCTCCAGATGATCTCCAGATAATGGGGGTCGGACTGGCTGTCGCTGAACATGAAAAACAGCCGCGCGGGGTGGTCGTCGCCCGCTTCGGTGCGTTCATCCACGTTTGAATCGATGGGCTGTTCGATAAACCAGTCCCAGGACAGGATAGGGTAATCGGCCAGCGCTATATCGGTACTGCGAAACAGGATAGAGCCACCGGCATCGGTCTCGCAGCGCATGGCGCGGGTGCCCTGCTGGTCAACCAGAGACAATTGCATTGCCGGTTTGAACCAAAAGGTTTTGTGGCTCCAGCCCGTCGGCAGGTCATTAGGTGATTGCAGGCTGGCAAACGGCAGCACCACCACCTGATCGCTACCGTCGGCTTTAATCGGGTTGGCGTTGGGGTCAGGGCGGGTTTGCC
>JALXER010000279.1 GCA_027069385.1 Paracoccaceae bacterium | reverse complement strand
ATTCCGAGACCTATGCGGGCGCGATTACCGCCGCATCCTCGGTCATTGGCCCGATTGTCCCGCCGAGCATCATCCTGATTTTTTACGGCGCGATCATGGAGACCTCGGTCACGGCATTGTTTCTGGCGGGGATCCTGCCGGGGCTTTTGCTGGCGGTTGCGCTGTTTGCGATGAACGCGTTTTACGCCTGGAAAGACGACCATCCCCGCGCCGAAAAGGCAGATATTCCGCGCCTTGACAAGGCGCTGCTGGCGGCACTACCGGCGTTGATGCTACCGGCGATAATTGTCGGTGGCATTGTCTTTGGCTGGATGACCCCGACCGAGGCCGCCGGTGTTGCCGTGGTTGCTGCGCTGGTGGCAGGGCTGTTTTATGAACGCATTTCCCTTGCGTCGCTGTCAGAGGGGCTTCGCCGCACCGTCATCCTGACCGGCTCTATCTTTCTGATTCTGACCGCCGTTGCGGTGCTTGGCTATCTGGGCGGCCTGGAACGCATCCCCGAGGCTATCGCCGACGCGGTTAAGGCCCTTGGCCTTGGGCCGCTGCAATTCATGCTGGCGATGAACGTTATTTTCATCCTGTCCGGCATGATTTTCGACATTCCCGTAGCGCTGGCTTTGCTGGTGCCGCTGCTGGCCCCGACCGCGCTGGCGCAGGGCGTTGATCCGGTGCATCTGGGCATTGTGATCTCTTTCAACCTGTGTATCGGGCTGATTACCCCGCCGATCGGGGGCTGCCTGCTGATCATATCCACCGTAACCAAAGTGAATTACTGGAAACTGGCCCGTGCCACGCTCCCCTTTGTAATTGTTGAATTATTTGTGCTGGCAATCCTGATTGCCTTTCCGTCAATCAGCCTGACTCTGCCCCGTTTGATGGGCGTGATGGGCACCCATTAACCAACCCGGAGGACAAGATGAAATTAACCACCCTAACCGCTGCCATTACCCTGATGGCCACGTCTGTTTTTGGCCAAGGCATCAAGCTGGCCCATGACGGCCCGCCCGATATGGAGCAGTTCGGCTCTTACGTCTGGGGGCATACCTTTGCCACCTATCTGAACGATCACGGCATGGCGGTAGAGGAATTCCAGCGTGGCGCGCTGGGGGGCGAGGCCGAGCGCCTCGATCAGGTGTCGCAAGGGTTGTTGCAGGTATCGATGAGCGCGGTCAAGGCCGCGGGCAGTCTGGACAAGCTGGTTTACGGGGTCTATCTGCCCTATCTTTTCACCAGCACCGAGCAACTGGACTCCGCGCTTTATGAAAACGGCATGTTGGCGCGCATCAACGAGGGCACCACGCCCAAAGGTGTGCGGGTGCTGGGCTTTTATCACCTTGGCCTGCCGGCGGGGGTATTCAACACCAAGCATCCGGTTGCCACCGTGGACGACATGAGCGACCTGCGCCTGCGTGCGCTCGATGAATTCCAGATCTCTTTGTTTGATGCATGGGGGGCCAGTGGCACGATTATTTCGTGGCCCGAGGTCACCAACGCGCTGCAAACCGGTGTGGCCGACGGCTATGTCGGGCCGCCCCTGATGCCGCTGATCTTTGGCCAGACCGAGATTCTAAGCGACTATACCGATGCCCGCGTGGCGATGTCAGTGCGCGTGGCGATTGCGTCGGAGGACTGGTATCAAGGTCTTAGCGACGAAGAACGCGCCACGGTGGGCGCTGCGGTAGACGCCGCCAATGCTGCCAACCGCGAATGGGTCGGCAAGCGCGAGGGCATTTTGCAGGCGTTGGCCGGTGCCGGTGTTACGGTAACCACGCCAACCCCCGAAGCACTGGCCGAATTCAGCGCCCGCGCCCATTCGGTCTATGCCGATGGCCCGATGAACGCCGATCAGGTCGCCGAGTGGCTGGCGGCTGCGGGGCAGTAACCCATGCGGGCGATCACCAGAACCCTTGCCGGACTTTCCGACACCCTGAACCGCTTGGCCCTTTGGGGGGCCTTGCTGGGGCTGGGGGTGATGGTGGTCGCGGTGATGTATCAGGTGGTCGCCCGTTACGCCTTTGCCACGCCGCCCGCCTGGACCGAAGAGGTGGCGCGCCACGCGATGATCTGGGCCGGTATGCTGGGGGCTACGGCGGCGTTCAAATCCGACAGCGACCCGACGCTGTTTCCGGGCATGCGCCAACTGGACGGCGGGCTTGGCCTGATGCTGGCCGCCATTCGCGGCGCGGGGGTGTTGCTGTTCATCGCTCCGGTGCTGTACTTCAGCCTGTTCGGCCCGCATATGAACCCGCTGCGCGGCTATATCATGCGCAGCCTTGATAAAACGACCGAAGTCACCGGCGTTTCCATGCTGTTCGTTACCTCGGCCATTCCGCTTGTCTTTACCGTTATCCTGATCCACCTGCTGGCGGATTTCAGCGCTCGTATTTCCATGTCTGGTGCCAAATGAAACTGATGATTGCCGCGCTTGCGACCGAAACCAACTCTTTTTCCCCTATTCCCACCGGCTGGAAGGCCTTCGAGGAGTCCTTTGTCGGCTCCGATGCCACCCGCAAGCCCGCCAACCTGTTTTCGGCGCCCTTGCATGTCTGGCGCACCAAGGCCGAGATCAAAGGCTGGGAGGTGGTGGAAAGCCTGTGCGCACTGGCCCAGCCCGGCGGCCCGACCCTGCGGCGGGTTTATCAGGATTTGCGCGACGAGATTCTGGCCGACATTAGCGCAAACCGCCCCGATATCCTGCTGCTTTCGTTGCACGGGGCGATGATGGCCAACGGCTATCCCGATTGCGAGGGCGACCTGCTGACGCGCGCGCGTCAGATCCTTGGCCCCAAGGCGATTATCGGGGTCGAGGTTGACCCGCACAGCCACCTGACCCAAGCCATGCTCGACGCGGCCAACCTGATCGTTGCCTACAAGTAATACCCCCATACCGACAGCGCCGAGCGCGCCGACGAGCTGTTCCGGCTGGCCGCGGCGGCGGCTGCGGGCGACATCCGACCGGTGATGCAGGAATATGACTGCCGGATGATGGCGATGTTCCACACGCCGCGCCAACCGATGCGCGGGTTTGTTGATGAAATGCAGGAACGCGAGGGGCAGGGCGGCGTGCTGTCGCTATCGCTGATCCACGGGTTTCCGTGGGGCGATCATCCGCGCTCGGGGGCGCGAATGCTGGCCATTACCGATGCGGATGCGCCGCTTGCGCAGGCGGTTGCGGGCGAATTCGGCCAGAAGCTTTGGCAGCTTCGCCATGATCTGCCCAGAAAATGGCCCGATATGGGCACGGCGCTGGACGCCATCAAAACCGCGCGCAAATACCCGCTGGTACTGGCCGATTTTGCCGATAATGCCGGCGGTGGCGCGCCCTCGGATTCGACCTATTTCCTTCAGGTTGTCCGGCATCGCGGCCTGAAAGATATCGCGCTTGGCCTATACTGGGATCCGGCCCTTGTGCAAACCTGCCAAGAGGTCGGCGTGGGCACACATCTGGACGTGCGCCTTGGCGGCAAGGTCGGCAGGATGTCGGGCGAACCGGTTGATCTGAAGGTCAAGGTGCGCGCCATAAGGGAGGGCATGACCCAGACCATGGGCGAAACCGTTATGCCGATGGGCACCGGTGTGTGGCTGGAATCGGACGGGCTGCATCTGGTGGTTTGCTCGATCCGCACCCAGTGTTTCGCGCCCGAAGCCTTTAGCGACTTGGGGGTTCCGCTTGACCGGATGAAGGCGATTATCGTTAAATCCTCGCAGCATTTCCACGCCGGTTTTGCCCCGATTGCCGCGCAGATCATTCAGGTTGCCACGCCGGGGACGCTGTGCGCGGACCTGAGCCAAATCCCCTTTGTAAACCGCAAAGCCGCCTATTGGCCCGATACCGAGACTCCGTTTGATGATTGATTGCCGCGACCAGTTCACCGCCCGCCACCCCGAGCAACGCCAGCGCCTGAACGGGCGCGAATGGGGCCTGCTGCGCGCGGGCGACACCGGCCCTGCCTTGCTGATGCTGCCCGGCACCCTTGGGCGGGGGGATATTTTCTGGCAACAGATAGAGGCGCTGCAAGGGCGGGCGCGGATCATGGCGCTGTCCTATCCCGATAGCGGCAGCCTGACCGAGTGGGCGGGCGATATTGTGGCGCTGTTGCGCGAAAGCGACATGCAGGGCGCGGTAATTCTGGGCACCTCGATGGGGGGATATCTGGCGCAATATCTTGGTGCGACCTCGGCCGCGCCATTCTCGGGGCTGATCGCGGCCAATACCCTGCCTTCGGTCAAGGGGATCGATCGGGAAATGCCCTATGCGCTGAACCTGAACACGATTGCCCCCGATGCGCTGGTGCATATTTTCGCAACCGGCATGGCCAACTGGACAACCCCGGGCCACCCCTATGCGACCCTTGGGGCGTTGCTGCTGGCCGAAGTGAAAACCCGCATTCCCGCGCCCGAACTGATCGCCCGTCTGAAAGCGCTGAAACACGCCCCCGAACTGCCGCCGCCCGCGCTGCCAAAGGCGCACAGCTTTATCATTGATAGCGGCGACGACCACCTGATACCGGCGGCCATTCGCACCATGCTTGCCGTTCGTTTGCCCGTCCGTCGCCATTATCATTTCGAAACCGGCAGCCATTTTCCCTATGTGATTCGCCCCGACACCTATACCGCCATTCTGGAGGAGGTGCTGGGCCTTAAACCCATGGGCGCCGATGCGGTGGTGACGCTATGATCGTGGCATCGGCACAGGATGTGCGGGGCGCGCTGCCCATGGCAACGGCGATCGAGCTGGTGGCCGGGGCGATGGTCAAGGTGTCGCAGGGCAAGGCCAACCTGCCGTTGCGCAGCGCTATGGATATCGACGGGGTGAACCGGCTTGGCATCATGCCCGGGGTGCTTGACGGCATGTACGGGGTCAAGCTAATCAGCCTGTTTCCGGGGAATCCGGCCAAGGGGTTGTCGTCCCATATCGGGGCGATGGTGCTGTTTGACCCCGAAACCGGTGCGCCGCGCGCCATGGTCGATGCCGACGCCCTGACCGCCATTCGCACCGCCGCCGCCAGCGCCGTTGCCACCCGCGCACTGGCTCGCAAGGACGCGCATATTCTGGCGATCATCGGCACCGGAGAGCAGGCCCTTTCGCACATTCAGGCGCTGTCGCTGGTGCGCGAAATCAAAACGGTGCGCATCGCCGGTCGCACGCCGCGCCGCGCCGCCGAATTTGTAGCGCAGGCCAAAACCGCCTTTCCCGACCTTGACCTTGTCGCCTGTGACAGCGCCCGTCAGGCCAGCCGCGGGGCCGATATCATCTGCACCGTGACCTCGTCACCCACACCGGTGCTGGAAGGCGCGTGGGTGGGGCAGGGTGCCCATATCAACGCCGTGGGGGCCTCGATGCCCAACGTGCAGGAAATCGACCAATCCACCCTGCTAAAGGCCCGCCTGTTTACCGATTACCGACCGTCGGCACTTGCACAGGCGCGCGAAATCATCGACGCGCTGGAAAGCGGTGCCATGACCAGAGCCGACATCCTGGGCGAAATCGGCGAGGTGCTGGCGGGCCGCGTGGCCGGTCGGCAAAGCGCCGATGATATTACCCTATACCGTTCCTTAGGGATCGCCGCGCAGGATCTGGTCTGCGCAAACTATGTGACGCAACAGCTCTGATCCGAGCCGATTAAGTGGTTTTTCTTTGTCCATCTGCCTGTGTTGAAGGCGCCAATAAAAGGAAGCCCGACCATGAGTCTGCTTAGAACCCTGTTTCTGACCAAGTTCAAACTGCCGCGCGATGTGCATCGCTTTGCCTTTCGGAAATACCCCGAAAAAACCGCCTTGCAGTTCAAGGACTCCGCCGTCACCTATGCCACGCTAGAGGATCGCTCGAACCGGCTGGTGCAGGCCCTGAAAACCGCCAATATCCTGCAAGGCGAGGTGATTTTCATGCAGGTGGATGCGGGGCCGGAGTTTTTCGAAATCCGCACCGCGGCGCTGGATGCCGGCTATCTGCTGAGTGTGTTTCACCAGCATCATGATGCCGAGTTCATCCGCTATGCCGCCTCGGTGGCCAAACCGGCGATCTTTATTCGCCAGCACGGTTTTGGTCAGGATGATACCCGGGGCATCGCCCGGGACCGTCCTGCCATGCTGATCTGGGAAATCGGAGCCTTCGGGGATTACGAGGCCGCCTTGCATGACGCCGCGCCAACCCCGTCGGAAAACAGGATATCCCCGGCTGATCCGATGATTCTGGCCTTCACCTCGGGCACTACCGGCAAGCCCAAAGGCCTGATCACCAGCCACAAGGCCGCCATTGCCAGCCTCAAACTGCTGGTCAACAACCTGGAGGGCAAACGCGACAACACCTCGCCCAATATCGCCCTAAGCGCCATTCCGGTTTTTGGTGCCGGTTCGGGGCTGATTTTTCCGACCCAGTTAACCGGCGGCACCCTGGTGATGATGGACGGGTTCAGCCCCGAAAAGCTGGTCACGTTGTGCCACAATCTGGGCGTCACCCGCCTGTTTGTCACCCCAAGTCAGTTGATCGATATGCTCGATATGCCCGCATCCTATGACGAAGGTCTGAAAACCCTGACCAATATCATCTATGGCACCGCCAGCACCCCGATTCCCAAGATCGAAGAGGCGCTGCTCCGCTTTGGCCCGATCCTGCAGCAGGGCTACGGGCAGGCTGAGGTATTGCCGCCGGTCAGCATGCTGGGCGTTGATGCGCATATGGTAAACGGCAAGCCCGCTCCGCGCGATATCCTGCGCTCCTGCGGCAAGGTGGTGAAGGGCGTAAAGGTACGCATTGCCGATGGCACCGGTAAAGCCCTGCCTGCCGATACCATTGGCGAGATCCACGTCAAAACCCCGACCCGCTTTGACACCTATCTGGACCCGAGCCAGAACGAAGGGGCCATCCTGGACCACGGCTATTTCAAAACCGGCGATATCGGCTATCTGGACCCGAACGGCTTTTTGCATGTGCTGGATCGCGAGGGCGATATCATCCATACCGGTTCGGGCAGCATCTATCCGCGCGTGATAGAGGACATCGCCCACGACCATCCGGCGGTCAAAGAATGCTGTCTGGTGGAAATCGACGGGCAGGTGCAGCTTTTCACCAGCCTGCGCCGCGATATCGAGCGCCAGAACCACGCGGCGGTGAGACTCGAAATCCAGGGCCTGCTCAAATCCAAACTGCCCGACTGGCAAACCCCCAGCCAAGTAACCATCATCCCGCAAATCCCGCGCAGCTTTCTGGGCAAAGTCCTGCGCCGTCAGGTAAAACTGACCTATGCCCAGCCCAAACAACCCGCCCACACGCAATCCACGAAATGGCAAACCATCTGACGCCTAAGTGATACTTGGAGGCGAGTACCGGAATCGAACCGGTGTACACGGATTTGCAATCCGCTGCGTCACCACTCCGCCAACTCGCCTGTCGGGGCAACGGGTGCCCGGTGGTGTTTTGATGATTGTCGCAACAATCATGCTGCGTATACGCGGTGTTGAAGCGGGCTTCAAGAGGTGTTTGGCGGGGGTGCAAAAATTCCTTGCTTGTTGCCCGGTTTTACCTTCAATTCTGTATAGCTGCGCTGATGTCCCGTGGCTTGGCGGGGTGATCAGGCCCGAACCGTGACAGGAGACCCGATGAGCAAACCTTACAATCCGGCCAAAGACGGCGCGCAGATGGATTTTGACGGGCGCATGTCCTATGGCGAATATCTGCATATCGACCAGATTCTGGCCCAGCAGCATTGCCTTTCGGATGCGCCGGACGAGTTGTTGTTTATCATCCAGCACCAGACCTCGGAACTGTGGATGAAGCTGTTGCTGCACGAGGTTGGCAGCGCGCGCAAAGCGATTGCGCAAGACCGGCTGGCGCAGGCCTTCAAGATGATGGCGCGGGCGTCGCGCATTCTGGAACAGCTCAACAATGCATGGGATGTGCTGCGCACCATGACCCCCAGCGATTATTCGACCTTTCGGGATATTCTGGGGCAAAGCTCGGGGTTTCAGTCGCTACAATACCGGATGATCGAATTCGCGCTTGGCAACCGCAACGAGGCGATGATCAAGCCGCATGCGCATTTGCCCGCGGCCAAAGCCATGCTGGAGGCAGAGTTGCAAACCCCCAGCCTGTACCAGGAGGTGCTGCGCCACGCGTCCCGGCAGGGGTTTGATCTGCCGGATAGCGTTCAGGGGGCACCAAAGGCGGTGCCGCATCAGGCGGATACGCAGATCATGGCTATGTGGGCAACGGTTTATCGTGACCCGGCTGCGCATTGGTCACTTTATGAACTGGCGGAAAAGCTGGTCGATATAGAGGACTATTTCCGCCGCTGGCGCTTTAACCACCTGACAACGGTACAGCGGATTATCGGGTTCAAGCGCGGTACTGGCGGCACCAGCGGGGTGCATTACCTGAAACGCATGTTGGAGGTAGAGCTGTTCCCTGAATTGTGGAACGTGCGGACCGAACTGTAAGCTAGACCGTATAATTATTTTTGATTTCAAACTCTTGCGGCAAAAGGCTAAAGTCGTATAGTAAGACAGGGCAAACCATGGCCGGGGGAATGAATGGGAAAGGCTGACAGCAAGGCGCAACAGATGCCGGTGGTAGTGTCTCTGGTGATTCCGGTGTTCAATGAACAGGACGGAATTGCCGATTTCGCCACGGCGATTGAAGCGGTGCGACAGCAACTGGACGGGCAAACGCGCCTGGAACTGGTATTTGTCAACGATGGCAGCAGCGATGCGACCGAACTGGCGGTGATGGAGCTTGCCGCGCAGGATAACCGCGTTTCGCTGATCAACCTGTCGCGCAATTTTGGCAAAGAGGCCGCATTGCGTGCCGGTCTGGAATATGCGCGCGGCGATGCGGTGATTCCGATCGACGTTGATTTGCAAGACCCGCCCGATATCATTCCGCAAATGATCGCCAAATGGCGGGCAGGGGCGAAAATTGTGGCGGCGCGGCGCGCCGACCGCAGCCGTGACAGCTGGTTGAAACGTCTGACCGCTGCGGCATTCTATCGGCTGATTGACAAGCTGTCCGAACGCCCCATGCCCGGAAATGTCGGGGATTTTCAGTTGCTTGACCGTGTGGTGGTCGATTTGCTGTTACAGATGGATGAACGGATACGCTTCAATCGTGCCATGGTGGTCTGGGCCGGTTTCCAGGCCGACGAAGTGCCCTATACCCGCCCCGAACGCACCAAGGGCGAAACCGGCTATTCCTATTGGAAAATGTGGAACTTTGCGCTGGACGGGATTTTTTCATCCTCGACCGTGCCACTAAGAATGTGGAGCTATATCGGCTTTTTTCTGTCTATGCTGGCGTTTCTTTACGCCACCTATATCTTTTTTCACACCCTGATTTTCGGGGCCGACTCGCCGGGTTATGCCTCTACCGTGATCTTTATCCTGATGTTTGGCGGCCTGAACCTGATGGCCATTGGTATCATCGGTGAATATGTCGGGCGGATCTATGCCGAGGTGCGCAAACGCCCGCATTTCATCGTGCGTTCAACCGTGGGGCTGAAAGATGAGGGCTGATCGTTCCGGGCGGGGGTGTTACGCATGATTGCACAACTGTTCCGCTTTGGCATCGTCGGAGTGATGGCAACGCTTGTTCATGTGGGCATTGCCACCCTGTTCGAACGCGCCTTTCCCGGTCTGGGGCAGCGGGCCAATCTAACCGGTTACGCCTGCGGGATGCTGGTTTCGTATCTGGGGCATCACCGGTTTACCTTTGCGCTTGACGGCAATCACCGCGCGCATGTGCCCCGCTTTCTGGTGGTATCGTTTAGCGGGCTGGCCGTAAGCAGCCTGATTACCTATGTGGTCTTTCAACGGCTCGGGCAGCCGTTCTGGCAGGCGATGGCGCTGGTGGTGCTGCTGGTGCCGCCAACGACCTTTGTTGTTTCGAAATTCTGGGCGTTTACGGCGCGGCCCGCGCCTGACCGCTGGTCGGGCGGGGTGCTGGCGGGGCTGGTCTCGGGCGGGTTTCTGGCGGTGTTCTGGGGGCGCTATATCAATCACGATGTGGCGTGGTATCTGGTTGCGGTCGAAAAATGGCTGAACGGGGCGGTGCCCTATGTGGACCTGATAGAGGTCAACCCGCCGCTCAACTTCTATCTGATGGTGCCGGGCGTAGTGATTGCCGACATCACCGGCATTTCCAAAAGCAATGGCGAGTATGTTTTTGTAGCGCTGGTGCTGTTTGCCAGCCTGGCCTGGGTGTGGCGCATTCTGGGGCAAACGGCGCTGTCATTGCCGCGTCAACAGCTGTTTTTGCTGGGGGCAGGGGCGGCGGTGCTGTTGCCAGCGGCGGCCAATATCGGCCAGCGAGAGCACCTGATGCTGATCCTTGCCTTGCCTTATTTCACCGCCTATCTGGCCTTGCTCGCGCCGGATCGGGGCTGGCAGGGGGCAGGGCGCGCGCTTGTGGCGGCCGTCGGGCTGAGCATCAAGCCGTTTTTCATGCTGTTCCCCTTGCTGCTGACGCTGGTCATGCTGGTACGCCTTCGGTCAATGCGTGCACTGTTCAGCGCGGCCAACCTGACAATCCTTGTATTCGGGCTGGTCTATGTGGGGTATTCGCTCTGGGCGCATCCGGCCTATTTTGACCGGATCATCCCGACGGCGCTGCTGGTTTATGGCGACTATACCCTTGGCACCGAAACCATTCTGGCGCGGCTGCATCCGACTTATGTTCTGGTATTTGCCCTGATGCTGGTGCCGGTATGGCACCGGCGCGACGGGCAATTCGGGGCAGCGCTGCTGGGTGCGGCGCTCGGGGTGTATCTGGTGCAATGGAACGGGTTTACCTATCACTTGTTGCCTTTGTGGAGCATGGCGATGCTGCTTGGCATGTGGTTTGTGCTGCAAGCGGGGGCACATCCGGTGGCGCGTATCCTTGGCGTGGTATCGCTGGCGCTGACGGGGCTGGTCTCGGTGCAGGGCGGGTTTTACCTGAACTGGGCGGTAACGCGGCTGGCTCCGGCTTTTGATGACGCGCCACGACCGGCAAAGCTGCTGGTCATGTCAAGCGAGTTGGCGGTCGGCTTTCCGCTGGTGCTGGAACAGGGCGCGGTCTGGACCAGCCGCTATCATTCGCTCTGGCTGATTCCCGGCGCGGTGAACAAGCTGGCCAAAACCGATTGTCAGACCGACGCGGCGCTGTGCGAGACCCTGCAAAGCATCCTTGACCGGACCCGTGGCGAAATCGTTGATGATTTTGCCGCCACGTTGCCCGATGTGCTGATCATCGACAAGCGCGCCCTGTTCTTTGACAGCGAAACCTTTGATTATCTTCCGTTTTTGTCGGCCGACCCGCGCTTTGCCGATCTGATCGCCCGCTACGCGCCCGAAACCGAAACCCCGTATTACACCATCTGGAAGCCGCGCTAGGCGTCGAAAAATTTCGCGCCTATTCGTTGCACAGGGCGCGAATTGGTGTCATAACACCCCCGACAACCCAGAACCATGCGAAAGCCACCCCATGATAGATTTTGCCGATGCCCGCCGGAATATGGTCGATTGCCAGATTCGTCCGTCGGATGTGACCCTTTATCCGGTAATCGAGGCGATGCTCAGCGTCCCGAAACAGGAATTTGTGCCGCGCGATTTGCGCCCGGTTGCCTATGCCGCCGATACGCTGGATCTGGGCGAGGGGCGGTTCGTGCTGGATAACCGTGTACTGGCAAAAATGCTCGATGCGCTTAACGTGCAGCCCGATGAACTGGTGCTGGATATCGGTTGCGGGCTTGGCTATTCCACCGCGCTGCTTGCGCATTTGGCTGAAATGGTGGTGGGCGTCGAGGAGGATTCCGATCTGGCAACCGAGGCTACGCGCATTCTGGTTGACCAGCATGTGGACAACGCGCTGGTAATCAACGCCGACCTTGTCGAAGGCGCGGCCAAGCACGGCCCCTATGATGTGATTGTTATTCAGGGCGGGGTCGAAGACCTGCCTGACAGCATCGCCGACCAGTTAAAGCTGGGTGGCCGGATTGGTATGATCAGGATGCAGGGGGCACTGGGCAAATGCGTTGTGGGCCTGAAGCGCAAGTCCGGCATCCAGTGGCACCCTGCCTTTGACGCGACCACGCCGGTATTGCCCGGCTTTGCCCGCGCGCCAGAATTTACTTTTGCTTAATCCCTTGTATCCGGCGGGGAACAGGTTAGGTTGTATCGTTCAAGGGGCTTGAACCACGAAAGTTGCGTGTATGAATCGTTTGTTTGGCTGGATATGCGGGGGGCTGTTGGTGGCGGTGTCTTTCGGCGTGCCGGTGCAGGGCGAAACCCTGGGCGAAGCGATGCAACTGGCCTATGCGACCAACCCCGTTCTGATTGCCAACCGCGCCGGTTTGCGCAGCACCGATGAAGGCGTTGCGCAGGCGCGCGCCGCCCGCCGGCCCCATTTTACCATCATCAACAATTACTCGCATCGCGGGTCCAAGTTCTTTTCCGCCGATAACTGGCGCAATACCGATACCTATATGGTGTCGCTGAATGCCAGCCTGACCCTTTATGACGGCGGGCGTTCGCGCATTGCCGTCGAGGCCGCGCAAGAGGCCGTGGCCGCTGCGCGTGCCAGCCTGCTCGACGTCGAACAATCGGTGATGCTTAACGCGGCGATTGCCTATCTGGATGTGCGCCGCGATATCCAGACGGTCAATCTGGCGCGCAACAATGTTGCTTTGCTGCGCAGACAATTGCAGGCTGCCAATGACCGGCTGGCCGTGGGAGCGATCACCCGCACCGATGTTTCCGTGACCGAGGCCCGCCTTGCTGCTGCTCAAAGCGCGCTCGCCGCGCGTCGTGGAGCCTTGGCTATTTCGCAAGAGGCCTATCGCGCTGCAGTCGGGGTTGCGCCCGTCGATCTGGCCGCCCCGCCGGCCTTGCCCGACCTGCCGGGCAGCCAGCAAGCCGCTGAAGACGTGGCAATCCGCAACCATCCGCTGATGATTGCCGCACGTCACGCTGAAAAAACCGCCATGCTCGACCTGCGCCGCGCGCGGGCCACAAGGTTGCCAACCATTACCGCCGATGCCTCTTACGGGGCCAACTACGATTTCGACCCGTTTTTCGATAACCAGAATTGGAGCGAAACCGCCTCGATCGGCATTACCTCGACCATGCCGCTTTATGCGGGGGGCGGTATAACCGCGGGGATCCGGCAGGCTGCTGCTATTCTGGAAATGCGTATGGCGCAGACCGAAAGCACCCGAGTATCGCTGCGCCAGCAAGTGGGGAATGCATGGTTCCAGTTGCAAATCGCCCGTTCCTCTATTGCGGCAATCCGGTTGCAGATCGAAGCGGCGCAGTTCGTGCTGGACGGTACAAGGCAAGAGGCCGATCTTGGCTCGCGAACCCTGCTGGATGTGCTGAATGCCGAGCAGGACGTGCTGGATGCGAAAACCAACCTGATCAGCGCGATTCATGACGAGCAGGTGGGCGGGTATATGCTGCTGTCGGCCATGGGGTTGCTCACAGCCGAGAACCTGGATCTGGGGATGGCCCTGTATGACCCCAACGAAAACTATGACCGGGTGCAGCGTGCGCCGCTCAACACCTTTGGTGCAGGTCAGGTACTGGATAACATCGCCGACCGCTGGCAATAGCCCGCCTTCACCAACCTTCGCCCCCAATACAGAGGCGCGTTTTGAAACAAGTTTCAAAACGCGTTGCGACACCATGGCCTCACTTCGTTCGGCAAAAAAGGGGGGCCACAGCCCCCCTCGCGCATGCATGCGCGTACCCCCCGATGGTACCAGGCGATACCCCTTTTGCCAGAATGGCAAAAACCCTTAAACGGCGCAACGCCTGCATATCCGGGTGCTGCCCTTCGTGTGGCTCCAAAACCGAACGCAGTGAGGCCATGGTGTCGCAACCGCCTTTGAAGCTTGCTTCAAAGGCGGTTGCGACAC
>JALXER010000278.1 GCA_027069385.1 Paracoccaceae bacterium | reverse complement strand
GCCAACGGTAATCGCCGCCCCCGCCGCACCGATAAACGACAGCGCCGGTGTGCCCGCTGCAAGGCTGGCAACCAGCCAAAGATAGGCGTTGTCTGGCAGGTTTAGCGTCATGCCCAGCACCGGCGCGGCAACCACCAGCGGCAGGCCGGTGGTCAGCCAGTGGGCCAGCGCCTTGATAGCCACAAGCTGTTCAAGGGGCATGGGCGACAGGGCCAGAATATCCAGCGTGCCGTCTTCGCTATCGGCCTGAAACAGCCGGTCGAGCGACAGCAGGCTGGCCAGCAGCGCGCCGATCCACAGGGTGCCCGGCGCAATTTTTGCCAGAATTTGCGGGTTTGGCCCAACGCCAAACGGCACCAGCACCACTACGATCAGGAAAAACGCGAGGCCCAGCCCGGCACCGCCGCCCGATCGCAGGGCAAGGCGCAGCTCGCGCACCAGCAGGGCAAGGGTAGTTTTCATGTCCAGTCCTCTGACAGGAACGGGTCCAGCTCGGCCTCGGCGGCACTGGTTTTGCCCGAATGCGTGGTCATTTCGATGATCCGCGGGTTGGTCAGGCCAAGGTCGATATGGGTGGCAATCAAGGCCATACCCCCCGCTTTGCAGTGGGATTCGATCACACGGGCGAAGGTGGCGGTGGTTTCCACATCCAGCGAGACCGTTGGTTCATCAAGCAGCCATAGCGGCCGGTCGGCAACGGTAATGCGCGCCAGCCCCAGCCGGCGCTTTTGCCCTGCCGAGCAGGCATGCGCCGGGCGGTCGGCTATTTCCAGAAGGTTGAAGTTTTTCATCGCCTTGTTGTAATCGCCCGACCCGAACAAATCGGCCCAGAACGCCAGATTTTCGGCGACCGTCAGTTGCGGCTTGATCGCATCCAGATGGCCTGCATAGGTGATCTGTTCCTGAAACCCGTCACGGTCGGTGATCGGGGTGCCGTTCAGGCTTGCCTCGCCGCCCATGCGCGGAATCAACCCCGCCAGCACCCGCAACAGGGTCGATTTACCCGCACCGTTAGGGCCACGCAACAGCACCGGTTCACCGGCGGTGATTTCGAACGAAAAGTCCGAGAATATCACGCGCCCGCCGCGCTGGCAGGCCAGTTTTGAAACATTCAGGCTCATGGAATTCAGATACGCCAGATTGCCTGCGGGGGAAAGGCCAAGTTTGCGCCTGCGGCATTAAAGAACCGGATTCGCGGGCGAAAAGCGGTATAAATCCCGGATAAAGAAATGACCCTACTAAACCGGTTTAGTAGGGTCAATTGTTCCAGTTTATCTTACTGTTTTTGCTAAATTTTCTTTGCTTTCCCACCTCCGGAAGCCCGCATTAATCCGCGCCGTCACCCATGATCATCCCATGCCCCGCATCAGGGGGCTTGCAATAGGTAAGCATATAAAGTATACAATCGCATACACATTTGCGTGCGCTCCCCTTGAACTGGCTCCCCATTCAGGGCATACCGGCAACACGCCCTAGCAACCCCATTTCCCGGAGGCCTAAATGACCATCCAAGTCGGACAAGATACCGCCAACACCCGTAGAGACCTGAGCGTCGGCGACCAAACCGTTGCCTATTATTCCATCCCCGCCGCGCAAGCTGCCGGTCTGGGCGATTTTTCGCGCTTGCCTGCCGCGCTGAAGGTGGTGCTGGAAAATATGTTGCGCTTCGAGGACGGCAAGACCGTAACCACCGACGACATCAAGGCATTTGCCACGTGGGCCGAGAATGGCGGCAAGAACCCGCGCGAGATCGCCTATCGCCCTGCCCGCGTGCTGATGCAGGATTTCACCGGCGTTCCTGCGGTGGTCGATCTGGCAGCGATGCGCGACGGGCTGGTGGCACTGGGGGGCGACGCCGAATTGATCAACCCGCTTAATCCGGTTGATCTGGTCATCGACCACTCGGTCATGATTGATAATTTCGGCACACCGCGCGCCTTCAAGCTGAACGTAGAGCGCGAATACGAACGCAATATGGAGCGGTATACCTTTCTGAAATGGGGCCAGTCGGCATTTAACAACTTTCGCGTTGTGCCGCCGGGCACCGGCATTTGCCATCAGGTCAACCTTGAATATCTGGCGCAAACCGTCTGGACTGATACCGACCAGAACGGCGCGCAGGTGGCCTATCCCGATACGCTGGTCGGCACCGACAGCCACACCACCATGATCAACGGTCTGGCGGTGCTGGGCTGGGGTGTAGGCGGGATCGAGGCCGAGGCCGCCATGCTCGGCCAGCCGATTTCCATGCTGATCCCCGAAGTGGTGGGCTTTAAGCTGACTGGCAAAATGGTCGAGGGCATGACCGGCACCGATCTGGTGCTGAAAATCGTCGAGTTGCTGCGCGAAAAAGGCGTAGTGGGCAAATTTGTCGAATTCTATGGCGAAGGGCTGGACCATTTGCCGCTGGCCGACCGTGCCACCATCGCCAACATGGCCCCCGAATACGGCGCGACCTGCGGGTTCTTCCCGATCGATTCCGAGACCCTGCGCTATCTGCGCGTATCGGGCCGCGACGAGGACCGCATTGCACTGGTAGAGGCTTACGCCAAGGAAAACGGCCTGTGGCGCGATGCGGATTACGCGCCGGTCTATACCGATACGCTCGAACTCGACATTTCCACCATCGTGCCGGCCATTTCCGGCCCCAAACGCCCGCAAGACTATATCACGCTGGACAAGGCGGTGGATGCGTTCAAATGGCAGATGGAAAACACCTTCAAACGCCCCTTGGGCAAACAGGTGCCGGTCAAGGGTGAAGATTACACCATGGATAGCGGCAAGGTGGTGATCGCCTCGATTACCTCCTGCACCAATACCTCCAACCCTTATGTGATGATCGGCGCCGGTCTGGTGGCGCGCAAGGCCGCCGCACTGGGCATGACCCGCAAACCCTGGGTCAAAACCTCGCTTGCGCCCGGGTCGCAGGTGGTTAGCGAATATCTCGAAGCTGCCGATCTGCAAAAAGACCTCGATGCGATCGGGTTCAATCTGGTTGGCTATGGCTGCACCACCTGTATCGGCAACTCCGGCCCGATTCAGCCGGAAATCTCCCAAGCTATTGCCGAAGGCGACCTTGTGGCGACCTCGGTCCTGTCGGGCAACCGCAATTTCGAGGGCCGGATCAGCCCCGATGTGCGCGCCAATTATCTGGCCTCGCCGCCGCTTGTGGTGGCCTATGCGCTGGCAGGCAGCATGAATATCGACATCGCCAATGACCCGCTGGGGCAGGACCGCGACGGCAACGACGTATACCTGCGCGACATCTGGCCCACCAGCCACGAGGTGGCCCAACTGGTCGAACAAACCGTCACCCGCGCCGCGTTCCAGGCCAAATATGCCGATGTGTTCGCCGGTGATGATAAATGGCAGGGCGTCGAGACCACCGACAGCCTGACCTATGACTGGCCACCCACCTCTACCTATATCCGCAACCCGCCCTATTTTCAGGGCATGTCCCCCGAACCCGGAGTGATTTCCGACGTGAAGGGCGCGAAAATTCTGGCGCTGCTGGGCGATATGGTCACCACCGACCACATTTCTCCGGCCGGGTCTTTCCCCGCCGACAGCCCGGCAGGGCAATACCTGATCGACCGCCAGATCCCCCCGCGCGAGTTCAACTCCTACGGGTCGCGACGCGGCAATCACGAGGTGATGATGCGTGGCACTTTTGCCAATATCCGCATCAAAAACGAGATGCTCGACGGGGTCGAAGGCGGCTATACCAAAGGCCCCGACGGGCAGATGGTGCCGATCTTTGACGCGGCCGAAGCCTATAAGGCTGCCGGCACGCCGCTGGTGGTCATCGGTGGAGAACTGTACGGCGCCGGTTCCAGCCGCGACTGGGCCGCCAAAGGCACCAGCCTGCTCGGAGTATCGGCGGTCATCGCCCAAAGTTTCGAACGCATCCACCGCTCCAATCTGGTCGGCATGGGGGTGATTCCGTTTGAGTTTACCGGTGATGACAACCGCAAAACCCTGAACCTGACCGGCGAGGAAACCGTCAGCATCGACGGGCTGTCGGGTGATCTGCAACCGCTGGCCGAGGTGCCCTGCACCATAACCTATGCCGATGGCTCCAGCAAAACCATCACCCTGAAATGCCGTATCGATACCGAAATCGAAATCGAATATGTCGAGCATGGCGGGGTGCTGCAATATGTGCTGCGCAACCTCGCCAAGGCATAGCGCCCCACCCTGTCGGGCGCGACCCTCACCCCCCCGTTTGCGGGGCAGAGGCAACGCCTGCCCCAATCCCGTCC
>JALXER010000277.1 GCA_027069385.1 Paracoccaceae bacterium | reverse complement strand
TGGCCGAAATGGCCACAAAGGAGCCATCATGGAACTGACCCTTATTATCGTGATCATGCTGGCAATCGGATTCGTGGCCGGAATTATTGCCGGGCTGCTGGGCGTGGGGGGCGGCATTATTCTGGTGCCGGCATTCTATTACGTGTTTAGCTGGCTGGGCTATGACAATGCATACCTGATGCAGATCTGCGTGGCAACCTCGCTGGCAACTATAATTGTTACGTCGGTGCGCTCTACCATGGCGCATCACCAGAAGGGCGCGGTTGACTGGGATACCCTGCGCGGCTGGGCGCCGGGCATCGCGATTGGTGCGGTGGTCGGGGTGGTGATCGCGGGGCGGTCATCATCTGCCGCGCTGATGGTGGTATTCGGGGTGCTGGGACTGCTGGTCGGGATGTATATGGCGTTCGGGCGAGAGAATTGGCGGCTAGGGGAGCAAATGCCCACCGGCCTGACGCGTGGCATTCTTAGCCCGCTGGTCGGGTTTTTGTCGGTGCTGATGGGCATTGGCGGGGGCAGTTTCGGAGTGCCGCTGATGACCCTGTTCAACCGGCCGATCCATCGGGCTGTGGCCACGGCGGCGGGGTTTGGCATACTTATTGCGGTGCCCTCGGTGATCGGTTTCCTGATGTTCAAGGCCCCCGATGCAGGGCGGCCACCGCTGACCGTGGGGCTGGTTAACCTGCCCGCCTTCGCGATTATTGTGCTGATGACCATGCTCAGCGCCCCGCTGGGCGCGCGCCTTGCCCACGCGATGGACCCCAAGCCGCTTAAACGGGTGTTTGCGGTGTTTATCGCGGTAATGGCCGCCAATATGCTGCGCAAGGCGCTGACGGGGTAGCGGGCAAAACAGGCGAGTGGATTAATTCTTGAGTTACAGGCCGTCATCGGGCAACCTGAGCAGAATTACAGCAAAGAGGATTGATCATGAAAAAGTTTGTAAAAGTTGTTGCGCTCGGAATTTTTCTGGCCACATCCGGTGCAGGGTATGCGCAGGATTTTGACAAGGGGCTGGCCGCGGCGAATGCCGGAGATTATACAACCGCGCTGGCGGAATGGATGCCGCTTGCCACCAATGGCGACCGGGTCGCGCAGCATAACCTTGGTGTGCTGTATGAAAACGGCCACGGGGTGCCGCAGAATTATGCCGAGGCGGTGCGCTGGTACCGGATGTCGGTTGATCAGGGCTATGTCTCGGCGCAGGCAAACCTTGCCTACCTTTATGAACACGGGCTGGGGGTGGAACTGGATATGGCCGAGGCGCAACGCCTGTATGAACTGGCCGCCGCGCAGGATTCGCTGCTGGCGCAGTATAATCTGGGCGTGTTTTTCGAGCGTGGCCGGGGCGGTGAGGTGGATAACGAACGCGCCGCGGCCTGGTATCGGTTGGCGGCGGACCGGGGGGATGCGGATGCGCAAAACAACCTTGGCCTGATGTATGCGCGCGGTATCGGCGTGCCGAAGAACTATGACGAGGCGATCCGGCTCTACCAGATGGCTGTCGCGCAGAATAACGCTTTTGCCCAAAACAATCTTGGGGTCCTTTATGAATTCGGTCGCGGGGTGCCGCAGAACTATGCCGAAGCGATGCGCCTGTATCGACTAGCCGCCGGGCAGGGCCATGCCAGCGGGCAATACGGTGTGGGCGAGATGTATCAGTACGGCAAAGGTGTGCCCACGGATACTGCCGAAGCGGCGCGCTGGTATCGCCTGGCTGCAGATCAGGGCGATGCGGATGCGCAAAACGAACTGGGGTTCCTTTACGCGACCGGTGACGGGGTGCCCGAAGACTATGGTCAGGCGTTTTTCCTGTTTCAACAGGCAGCGGCGCAGGGCAATGTGTATTCGCAGAATAATCTGGGGGTGTTCTATCGTGACGGATATGTCGGTCCGGCGAATAAAGTGCTGGCCCATATGTGGTTCAGTATTGCCGTGGGTAACGGCGACGGGCGCGAAAATCTGGATGCGCTGGAGCAAACGATGACCGAGGCCGAGATCAACGAAGCTGGGGCCAAAATGTGGGCCTGTGTCGGCAGCAATTTTCAGGTTTGCCAATAGGGGCGCTCCCGCCCATCGTCGGTGTTTTCGCAAGCGAAAACCCCTCCGCCGGTTGGGCCGGGCCCTCGGCTGACGCCATCGGGCCAATTTTTGTGGGTGTTCCCCCACAAAAATCCGGCGCTGCGCGCAGGCGAGCCTTGGCCACCGGGACACATCGCTTGTCGATGTTCGCCGAACGGGGGCTCGATGCCCCCCTGAGGCGAAGGCCGGCGGTGGGGTCAGGGGATGACCTTGCCGGGGTTCATCAGGTTTTGCGGGTCCAGCGCCTGTTTGAGGGCGCGCATCACCGACAGGGCTTCGCCGTGTTCTTCCTGCATATACTTCATCTTGCCCGCGCCGATCCCGTGTTCACCGCTGACCGTCCCGTCCAGTCGCAGCGCCGTCCGGTTCAGGTTATGGATAAATTCCTGCACGCGGCCATACTGTTTGGCATCCTCCGGATCAAAGCTGATAGTGCAATGAAAATTGCCGTCGCCCACATGGCCCAGCACCAGCACGGTCAGGTTCAGGCGCTCGCCTTCGGCCACAGCAAAATCGATCGCTTCGGACAGGCGGCTGATCGGTACGCAGATATCGGTCGCCCCCGAGCTTAGCCCGGGTTCCAGCGCCACTTGCGCGTAATAGGCATTGTGGCGCATTTTCCACAGCGCATTGCGGTCTTCGGTTCGGGTGGTCCAGACAAATTCGGCGCCGCCATGCTCGGCCACGATCTCGCCAAACAGTTCCGCCTGCTCGGCCACGCCGGTTTCAGAGCCGTGGAACTCGACAAACAGGTGCGGCTTTTCGGGCAGGTCGGTGCCCGCGTACAGGTTGAACCCGTGCGCTGTTTTGGCGTCTACCAGCTCGATCCGCGCCATGGGAATACCGGTCTGTATGGTGGCAATCACCGTTTTCACCGCATCGTCGATCGCATCGAAACAGCAGGTCGCCGCCGAGATCGCCTCGGGCTGGCCTTGCAGGCGCAGGGTCAGTTCGGTGATGATCCCCAGCGTCCCTTCGGAGCCGACAAACAGCTTGGTCAGGTCATACCCTGTGCTGGACTTTTTGGCCCGCGTGCCGGTGCGGATAATCCGGCCATCGGCCAGCACGACCTCTAGCGCCAGCACGTTTTCGCGCATGGTGCCATAGCGCACCGCCGTTGTCCCCGAGGCCCGCGTTGCCGCCATGCCGCCAAGGCTGGCATTGGCCCCCGGATCCACCGGAAAGAACAGCCCCGTGGCGCGCAGATCGTCGTTTAGCTGAATGCGCGTGACCCCCGGTTGCACCACCACGTCCATATCGGCGTCATGGATGGCCAGCACCTTGTCCATACGCGACATGTCCAGATTAATGCCGCCCCTGATTGCCAGTTGGTGCCCCTCCAGCGAGGTGCCAGTGCCATAGGCCACGATCGGGCAGTCATGTTCGGCGCATATTTTCACGATCTGCGCCACCTCTTGGGTCGAGGTCGGAAAGGCCACCGCATCGGGCGGGGTTACGGGAAAATAGGCTTCGTTCTGGCCGTGCTGGTCGCGCACGGTTTTATTGGTGCTAAGGCGGTCCTCTAGCAGGTTGCGAAGCGCGCTGATTGCTGTTTCAATGCTCATGGGAACCCTCCGGGAATTTGCGACAGGTTACGCCGTAGTCCCGCCAATAGAAAGACTAAAATGACCAGAATTGATGGCCATGACGGCCCCTATGATGCGCCGATCGTTACGGCACCGCAAACCGTGTTGCCCGAATGGATCGACTATAACGGCCATATGAATGTGGCCTATTATCTGATGGCGTTTGATCGCGCGCTGGACGAATTTATCGAGGACCATCTGGGCCTTGGCGAAGGCCACGCGGCGCGCACCCGTCACGGGCCGTATGCCCTGCAAAACAGCCTGCATTATCTGGATGAATTGTTGGTGGGTGATTCCTTTACCATTACCGTGCAGCTTGTGGACCATGACGCCAAGCGGCTGCATATCTATTGCGAGATGCGCAAGGAAAGCGGTACAAGGGCGGCGGCAATGGAAGGGCTGATCATGAATGTGGACCTGAACACAAGGCGCAGTGCGGCGTTTCCCGACTGGGTAATGGCGCGCCTTGATACCATGCAACACAACCACGACGCGCTGGGGGTGCCTGCGTTGCTCGGGGCAAAGGTCGGGATAAGGCGCAAGGGCTGATGGGGCAAATCTGGCGGGCATTGATCGGAGAAATCGCGCTGGGCTGGCGGGTGCTGCGGCGGCGCGGGCCGTCTCAGATACAATTCTGGCTGATTGCGCTGATCATCGGGATTGCGGCCGGATTCGTGACCATCGGGTTCCGGGTCGGGATCGAGTGGTTGCAGGAAACCATTTACCGCGCCGATGACCGGGCGCTTAGCACCTATCTGTCCCATACCCATTGGGGCTGGGTGGTGGGTATTCCGGTGGCGGGCGGGCTGGTTGTTGGGCTGATCTATTGGGTGTTTGACCGTGACGGGCATGTGCAATCGGTTGCCGACGTGATCGAGGGTGCCAGCCTGCGCAACGGGCGCGTTAACGAGCGCTCGGGGCTGGTCTGGGGGCTGGTGTCGCTGGTGACCCTGTCCACCGGTGGTTCGTCAGGGCGCGAGGGGCCGGTGGTGCATCTGGCCTCGGTGATATCCAGCTGGGTATCGAACCGGATCAGGGCCGACGGCATTACCGCGCGCGACCTGATGGGCTGTGCGGTGGCGGCGGCGGTATCGGCCAGTTTCAACGCCCCCATTGCCGGTGCCATTTTCGCGTTAGAGGTCATCTTGCGCCATTTTGCCATTCGCGCCTTTGCGCCGATCGTGATTGCTTCGGTGGCGGGGACGGTGGTGTCGCGGCTGCAAATGGGCAACGTGACCGAGTTTTCATTGCCCGCGATGGGCCATAACATCACCTTTGAATTACCGGCGTTTTTGCTGCTGGGCGTGGTAAGCGGGTTGATGGCCTATGTGCTGATCCGCTCTATTTTTGTGGCCGAGGACGTGGCCGACCGTATTCACAAGGCCAGCAAAATGCCGGTCTGGATGCGCCCGGCGCTGGCGGGGCTGGGGCTGGGGCTGCTGGCGATCTGGTTTCCCCATATCATCGGGGTGGGCTATGAGACCACCTCCAAGGCGCTGACCGGGCAAATCGGGCTGTGGGTGGCGATCAGCTTTGTGGCGGTAAAGGTGGTGGCGGTGGCGATCACGCTGGCGGGGCGCATGGGGGGCGGCATTTTCTCGCCCTCGCTGATGGTGGGGGCGCTGACCGGCATTGCCTTTGGCCATATCGCCACCGGGCTCGCGCCGTCGCTGTCGGGGTCCGAAACCCTGTATGCCATGGCGGGCATGGGCGCGGTGGCGGCGGCGGTGCTGGGCGCGCCGATTTCAACCACGCTGATCGTGTTCGAACTGACCGGCGACTGGCAGGCGGGCATCGCGGTGATGGTGGCGGTGTCGCTATCCTCGGCGCTGGGCGCGCGGCTGGTCAACCGGTCGTTTTTCCTTAGCATTCTAAAACGGCGCGGCGTGCATCTGGCGGACGGGCCGCAAACATGGCTGCTGTCAACGATTTCGGTGGGGCGGCTGATGCGCGCGCTGGGCGCCGATGACGGGCCGTCCGAGACCGTGGCGCAGGCGTTGCTGGAGCAGGGCGTCAGCCTGACCTCTGGCGAAACGCTGGACGCGGCCATGGGGATTTTCGAGCGCGGCGAAGTGGATTACATTCCGGTGGTTTCCACCGATGAACCGCCGCAAATTCTGGGGGCGGTGTTCGAAATCGACGCGCTAAAAGCCCTGAACCGCGCCCTGTCGGCGGTGGCAAGGGAAGAACATTCCTGAACCGTTTCCTTGAAAACTCACGATTTTGTGATTAGGCTTTAAGCATTATCGGATTTTTAGGAAACAGATCATGTGGATTGAACACAAAGCAAAAGATGGCGAAAAATTTCAGGACCTGCTGAAAAAGTATAAAACCAAAGACCCCAATTCGGTGCTAAAAAACCCCAAGAACAAGCCGGTTCTGGCGGTGCTGAAAAAGAACGGGCCGTTGAAAAAGGGCATGGTGATCTGGTTTCCCGACCCCAAGGCCAAGGTCTATGTGATCAAGGACACCAAGGGCAAACCGGTGGTTCTGACCGAGAAACAATACCGCGAGCATATGAAAAACGTGCATAAAACCATGGATGCGGTGCTGGCGCGACAACAACGCAAACTGGATGACGCGGTTTATCGCCACGAAGCACAGGCCAAGATCAACGCGGACCAGTGGTTTGTTTCCAGCATTGTCGGGGCGTTCAGTTCGGTGAAAGAGCCAAAGGCGCTGCGCGGCAAGGCAACGGCGGTTTTCAACGGGTTTGCGGGCGCGGTCAAGGGGCGCAAATATGCACAATTCAAGAAACTAGCCGTGGCCAGCGAGGAAATCCTGACGCGCTATCAAAACGAGGTCAGCAAGTGGGTTGGCGGGTTGATCAGTACTGCCGAAGGTTCCGTAACTGTGCTGAAAGGCGTGCGCGATTCTGCCATTTTCGTTGAATCGATAGCCATTGTTTCGGTTGCGGCACCGGCCAGTCTGGCTGCGGGCGTGCTGATCGGCGCGGGAACCAATGCAGGCGTCAACCTTGTGGCCGACGGGGCGGATGCGCTGGGGCGCGGGATTGCGGGGGCCAAGCAACGCTCGCTCGGAGAGTTGGGCCAGCGCCTGTTGGTGAACAGCGTGACCGGTGCCGCAGGCGCGGCGATTGCCGGTGTTCTGGTGAAAACCGTTGCCGGACCGTTGGGCAAGGCGCTGCTGAATAACAAGTTCCTGTCCGATAAAGTCGCGTCACTGGCAAGTAAAACCGTGGCAAACAAGGTTTTCGAGGCCGAGGCCAAGAATGCCGCAACCAAGATGGCGCAAAATCTGGCCAAAAAGGGTATTTCGATTCCGGCCGACTCGCTGTTGCAGTTTCTGAAACTCGGCCCCGCCAGAAATGAAATTCTGGTTAGCGCCATGGGCAAGCTGTTTACCCGTATCGGCACCAAAGGGTTTATGAAACATATCGGCGCGGGGTCCGCGGTGAATGAATTTATCGAAACCTGGATCAAGCAGAACCCGAAAAAACTGCAGGGCAAGGACAAGAACAAGATTGCCGAACTGGCGATCAAGGATCTGTTGAAATCCGAAAAGGCCGACCAGGTTTACGAGGCGGTGCTGAAGGAAAACATCCCCGGCCTGCAAAAGGAACTGGCGGCCGACATGGAGGCCTATGTTGAAAAGGCCGTCAAAGACGGAAAGCTCAAAGCTGATTAGGGTCAGGACTCATTAATCCGACGCCACCGGCGTCAAATCCGCAAAATATCAGCGGTTTGGGCTGCGCCGGACAGGGTGGCCCCTTTCCAAGCGGCCCACGCTGCTGAAGTGAAGCGGATTTGGCGGATTTTTTCGCCTGATGGCTTCGCAACCCCTTGAAATAGACCCACTATTCCTGCGGGCCTGCTCATGGTCAGGCGAAAAATCTGCCAAACCGGTGGTGCCGGAGTAATGGGTCCTGACCCTAGTCCAGTTGCAGGGCGCGATAGGCCTCGGGGGACCAGCGGCAGGCAAAGCCGTCACCGTCGGGGTCAAGGTTCAGCGGGTCTTCGGCGGGGCCGCCATTGGCCAGAAAGTTGCGCTGCGCATCGTCGGCACTGGCAAATTTGGCGCATTCGCGGCGGTTGTCGCGGCGCTGGATACGCGGGCGGCGTACCACCCGTTGCCCGACCCGATTGGTGGTAGAGCGCGCATAGGCAATAATATTGACCCCGGCGATGACCTCGGGCATTTGCCCCGGTTCGATCACTACCCGTTGCGCGGCGGCAGCAGCAATGGCAGCGGCATCGGCTTCGCGGGCGATACGCTGTTCTTCCTGACTGGACAGGGCCAGATTCAGCACCCCGCTATCCGAGGCCAGCTCGGTGCCGGTGCTCGGGGCGCCCGCAGGCGTTACCGGTGTTACCGGAGCGCCCGGAATCGGCTCGATGTTATCTTCGGTCAGGCCAAGCGCTTCATCAACGGCGTTAGTCAGGTTCTCGGTCATCACTTCGTTATCGGTGCCCGATTCCGGGGGCACAAACCCCTGGGGCGGTGGAACGGCGGTTGCCGGCGATCCGAAGGCAGGAAAATCCTGCATGGTTCCGGCCTCTTGATCACAGGCAGCCAGCGCGAACAGCGCCAGCAATATGACCCCACTTTGTTTCAACATCATGACCAAACTCTCCTGTTTACCACCACCTTGCCGCGTGGCCGTTAAACCCTGCGGCCTGTTCCAACACATGTGCGGTATTGAGCATATCAGCTTCGCCCCATGGTTGGCCAATCAATTGTAACCCGAGCGGCAAACCTTTGCCGTCCAGCCCGGCGGGCACCGATACGCCGGGCAGGCCCGCAAGGTTGACGGTTACGGTAAACACGTCGTTCAGGTACATTTTGATCGGGTCCGCATCGGCCATTTCGCCAAGCCCGAACGCCGCCGACGGCGTGGCCGGTGTCAGGATAGAGTCGATGCCGCTGGCAAAGGCCTTTTCGAAATCCTGCCGGATCAGGGTGCGCACTTTCTGGGCGCGAATGTAATAGGCATCGTAAAAACCCGCCGACAGCACATAGGCACCGATCATGATCCGGCGCTGCACCTCGTGGCCAAAGCCCTCGGCGCGGGTGCGTTCGTACATCTCGGTAATACCCTCGCCCGGCGCGATTTTGGCGCGGTGGCCGTATTTCACCCCGTCATAGCGGGCAAGGTTCGAGGATGCCTCGGCGGGCGCAATCACATAATAGGCGGGCAGGGCGTATTTGGTGTGGGGCAGGGAAATATCGACGATCTCGGCCCCCGCATCGCGCAACATTTCGGCACCCTGATGCCACAGGGTTTCGATTTCGGCGGGCATGCCGTCCATGCGGTATTCGCGCGGCAGGCCGATTTTCTTGCCGCGCAGGTCGCCGGTCAGGGCTGCTTCGAAATCGGGCACCGGCATGTTGGCACTGGTGCTGTCCTTGGGGTCGTGCCCGGCCATGGCCGTTAGCATAATCGCCCCGTCCCGCACCGATTTCACCATCGGCCCCGCCTGATCCAGCGACGAGGCAAAAGCCACAATCCCCCAGCGCGACACGCGACCATAGGTCGGTTTCACCCCGACAATGCCGGTAAAGGCGGCAGGTTGGCGAATAGAACCGCCGGTATCGGTGCCCGTCGCCGCCAGACACAGGTCGGCCGCCACCGCCGCCGCCGAGCCGCCCGAAGACCCGCCCGGAGTCAGCTCCCGATCATCATCATTTGCCTTCCACGGGTTGACCACCGGACCATAGGCCGATGTTTCGTTAGAGCTGCCCATGGCGAATTCGTCCATGTTCAGCTTGCCCAGCATCACCGCGCCCGCATCCCAAAGCTGGCTGGTGGTGGTGCTTTCATATTCGGGTTTGAACCCTTCCAGAATGTTGCTGGCGGCCTGCGACTGCACGCCTTTGGTGCAAAACAGGTCTTTGATCCCCAACGGGATGCCGCACATATCGGGCGCATCGCCCGCCGCAATCCGTGCATCCGCCGCTTTGGCCTGCGCACGGGCTTGATCGGGCGTATGGGCGATAAAGGCGTTCAGCTTGCCCGCGTCATCTATGGCGCTCAGGCAATCGGTGGTCAGGTCGACCGCGGTAAATTCCCCTTTGCGCAACCCGTCACGCGCAGCGGAAATCGTCAGTTTTGAAAGTTCTGTCATGGTCTACTCCACCACTTTGGGAACCGCAAAGAACCCCTCGCGCGATTCCGGAGCATTGGCCAGTACCCGTTCGGGATAGCCCCCGTCGGTAATTTCGTCCTTGCGCATCGGCAGGGCCATCGGCGTAACCGAGGTCATCGGCTCTACCCCGTCGATATCGACCTCGTTCAGCTGTTCCATAAAGTCCAGAATGTTGGAAAGTTCCTGTGCCAGCGGGGCAAGCACCGCCTCGGCGACCTCTATCCGGGCCAAATGCGCAACCCTGCGCGCGGTTTCTTTGTCAATTGACATGAGAGCATCCTGATGGTTCTGTTTGGCGAAGGTTTAGCGCCACCGACCATAAGGCGCAAGCGTTTGTAACATTCTAACCTGTCAGGAGGGCGAAATGAATATCATATGGCTGGGGCATTCGGGGTTTCGTATAGAAATCGGCGATCAGGTGCTGTTGGTCGATCCGTGGATGACCGGCAACCCGATGTTTCCCCAATCGGCGCGGGCCAAAGCGATTGACGGCGCGACCCACATTCTGGTCAGCCACGGCCACGGTGACCATTCCGGCGATGCGCTGGCGATTGCCGCCGAACTGGATATCCCGATTGTGGGGATTTACGACCTGATGAACTGGTGGGAAGGCAAGCACGGGGTGCAGACGCTCGGGTTCAACAAGGGCGGCACCGTGGCGCTTGGCAATGTGGCGGTCACGCTGGTTAACGCGGTGCACAGCTCGTCGGTGATGGAAAACGATGTGCCGGTCTATGTGGGCAGCGAGGCCGGGTATATGATTGCCCATGACGGGCGCACCATCTACTTTAGCGGCGACACGGATGTGATGGCCGATATGGCGGTGATGCAGGATCTGCACGCGCCCGAGATCGGCATTCTGTCGGCAGGCGGGCATTTCACCATGGACATGAAGCGCGCGGGCTATGCGGCGAAAAAGTTCTTTGACTTCAAGACGGTAATCCCGTGCCACTATCGCACCTTTTCGTTGTTGGCGCAGGATGCAAGCGCATTGAGCGCCGCGCTGCCCGGCGTCGATGTGATTGAACCCGAGGTGATGCAGGCGATTGTGCTTTAGCGGAGCGTGGCGAAAAAGTTGCGTAGCAGCGCGGCCGAGCGGGCCTCGTCGATGCCGCCATAGACCTCGGGGTGGTGGTGGCATTGCGGATGGCTGAAAATGCGCGGGCCTTGCTCTATCCCGCCCGATTTCGGGTCTGCGGCGCCGTAGTATAGCCGGGCAATCCGCGCGGCGCCGATGGTGGCGGCGCAGGCCGGACAGGGTTCAAGGGTGACATACAGGTCGCAATCGTTCAAGCGTTCGCTTTGCAGGGCGGCGCAGGCGCTGCGGATCACCAGCATTTCCGCATGGGCCGACGGGTCCGCCTGTTCGCGGGTGCGGTTGCCATTTCGGGCCAGAATATTGCCACGCGGATCAACCAGAACAGCCCCGACCGGAACCTCGCCCCGCGCGGCCGCCGCTTCTGCCTCTTGCAGGGCAATCGCCATATATGAGGTAAATTCAGCCATTCCCCTGTGATACGGACAATTCGCGGCTTTGCAAGTCGTCCGTGTTGCTTTATGCCCCTCATCATGGACAAAAAAGAATATAGCGGCGAGCGGATCGCCAAGAAACTGGCGCGCGCCGGTGTGGCGTCGCGCCGCGAGGTTGAGCGGATGATCGCGGCCGGACGGGTCAGCGTAAACGGCAGGTTGCTCGACAGTCCGGCGCTGAACGTGACCGATAAAGACGAAATTCTGGTCGACAATCACCCCGTGGCCGTGGCGCAGCCGGTGCGCATGTGGCGCTATCACAAACCGGCGGGGCTGGTCAGTACCAATAGCGACGAAAAGGGCAGGGCGACGATCTTTGACCGGCTGCCCCCCGAACTGCCGCGCGTGATGACCGTGGGGCGACTCGACCTGAATTCCGAAGGGCTGCTGTTGCTGACCAATGACGGCGACCTGAAACGGCGGCTGGAACTGCCCTCGACCGGCTGGGTGCGTAAATACCGCGTGCGAGCCAACGGGGTTGCCAGCGATGACCGGCTGGCACCGCTGCGGCGCGGCATGGTTCTGGATGGCGAACGGTTTCAGCCGATGAATGTCAGTCTGGATAAACAGCAAGGGGCCAATGTCTGGCTGACCATCGGGCTGCGCGAAGGCAAGAACCGCGAGATTAGGCGGGCGTTGGAAGAGGTCGGCCTGCGGGTCAACCGGCTGATCCGCATTTCTTACGGACCATTTCAACTGGGTGATCTGGAACGCGGCGCGGTAGAAGAGATCCGCCCCAAGATCCTGCGCGACCAGCTGGGTATTGAGCGCACCCCGACCCCGAAACCGGCGCAAAGCAAGGTGAGCTCCCGTAAACACCGCCCCGCTGCCGCCAGCCCCGGTGTTTCGCTTCGGGGAAAACGGCGCGGTTCCAAAACCTGACCCCCGAATCGGAGCACTCCCGCACTCCAGTCGCGTTTGCTTGCGCAAACACGACTTCCGATTGGGCCGGGCGCCTCGCCTTCGGCTCGGCGCGGGGGATTTCATCCCCCCTTGCCCGTAAACGGGCAATTCCCCCCTGAGAGTATTTATAGAAGAATGAAGATACCGGACAGGCGTAGGGCGGGCTTCAGCCCGCCACCCCGTCTCGGGGTGCAACGAACAAGGGCGCACGGTTGCCCGCGCGCCCTGTTTATCGGTTTGACTGGCTGGTTTAGCCGTTCATCAGCGCCACTTCGTGGGCTTTCAAGGTGTGGCGTGCCGCGGGGCCATAGGCTGCGGCATTGGTTTCCAGTTCGGGGAACAGGGCCAGCACCTCGTCACGGGTTGCTTTGGCCATGGTGCCAACGCTGACTTCGCCCGGGTGGAAGCTTTCGGTTGCCGCGCCATCCGAGAAAATGATCTCGTGCTTGTCGAACATAAGGTGGAAATATTCAACCTTATCGCTGCGCTGAACGGTAATGGTGCGGTCATTGACCAGCGCACCGGCCGGAGCCATCATTTCGTCATTGCCAAACAGCAATTCGGTCTGCCAGCCCTGCAGCACAACCCGGTGCGCAGGCGAAACCATCAGGTCGCGCGAATTGCCCAGCGCGCCTTTCTTGATCAGAACCGGAGCCATCTTGCCCTTGGCCGAAACCGTGGTAGAGCCAACCCAGCGCAACGGCTGAAACCCGTTATCCGCGGTGCGGATCAGGTCGCCCTCGACCAGATCTTCAACTGCAATTTCACCATGTTTGGTTTCGATCATGGTGCCGCGAACAAAACAGGGGGCCGGAGCCTCGTTGAACCCGATCGGGCCAATGCCGACCACGCCCGAGGTGCCATAGCTTTCGCCATTGTCATAGGTAATGATCAAGCCGGAGATCGGACCGGCAATATTGACCGTAACCGAATCCGGTGCGCCGGAACCTTCGACGCCAGGATTATCATGGCCGCTTGCATCAACGGTATAGCCGCCATCGCCCGAAGGGCTGGTGGTGTGATAGGCCCCGAGGTCCGAGAAGGAAACCGGAACGTAGTTGCCATGTGCATCGATCGCGTAAACGGTCACGCTGTCATCCCAGTTGATGCCCGCGTCCACATCGTAGAGTTCGAACGTCACGTCGGATACTTCGCCATCGAATTTGATATAGGTCGAGGTGGGGTCATCCACATGGCTTGCGATCAATTCACCGTCGCCATCGCCGATCCAGGTGCCGTGGTTCCATTCTTCACCAGCACCGGTGCCCCCCGCCGGGGTCGAAACCGAAACGTCCATGGTCCCGCCGCTGCCGTCGGAAAGCGTCGTTACGCCGTCAGCTGATGTGGTGTCCCAATCAAGGGTGTAGTCGCTCATAATTGTCACTCCTGGTTAATAGCACAAACCCGTAATTGGTCCTGATGCTTATGTTATCGTTATTCCGTCGCCCTAGTTATGTAATTTGGCAAGCCCTGTCAAATCGCGACGCGCTTTTAGGGTTAATAACCTGACATGAAGGATAAATGTGTCGCAAATATGACAAAATCCTAAAAACCCAGGACATTAATGGTGTGATTTTCCCGGCAATTAATCGGTATGGTTGCGCATGGGCAGATGAATCCGAATCGGTTGCCCGCTAACGTGCCTGCCCCGTAGAGTGGGCCTGTAGGGCGGGCTTCAGCCTGCCACTCCGCCCCCCCGCTTCGGGGCGCAACGAACAAGGGCGCACGGTTGCCCGCGCGCCCTGTTTATCGGTTTGACTGGCTGGTTTAGCCGTTCATCAGCGCCACTTCGTGGGCTTTCAGGGTGTGGCGTGCCGCGGGGCCATAGGCTGCGGCATTGGTTTCCAGTTCGGGGAACAGGGCCAGCACCTCGTCACGGGTTGCTTTGGCCATGGTGCCAACGCTGACTTCGCCCGGGTGGAAGCTT
>JALXER010000276.1 GCA_027069385.1 Paracoccaceae bacterium | reverse complement strand
CCTCCTAACCTCCCCCCGCAAGCGGGGGGAGGAACGCGCCCAGCACTGCCATGGCGCACATTGTTAACCTTAGCGAAAGCAAACCCGATGACCTATAAACCCAAATCCGACTTTCTGCAGGTGATGCAGGAACGCGGTTTTATGGCCGACTGCACCGACCTTGAGGGGCTCGACGAAGCGCTGATTGCGGGCGTTGTGCCGGGGTATATCGGCTTTGACGCGACGGCAGACAGCCTGCATGTGGGCTCGCTGATCCAGATCATGATGCTGCGCTGGTTACAAAAGACCGGCCACAAGCCGATTACCCTGATGGGCGGCGGCACCACCAAAATCGGTGATCCGTCCGGCAAGGATGAATCGCGTCCGCAACTGACTGCGGAAAAGATCAACCAGAATATCGCCGGCATCCGCACGGTATTCGAAAAGTATCTGAGCTTTGGCGACGGCGAAACCGATGCGGTGCAGCCCAATAACGCCGACTGGCTGGAATCACTGAACTATATCGATTTCCTGCGGGATTACGGCAAGCATTTTACCATCAACCGGATGTTGACCTTTGATTCCGTGCGCCTGCGCCTGGATCGCGAACAGCCGCTAACCTTTCTTGAATTCAACTATATGCTGCTGCAAGCCTATGATTTCATGGAGTTGAACAGCCGCACCGGCTGTTTGCTGCAAATGGGTGGCTCGGATCAATGGGGCAATATCGTGAACGGGGTTGACCTGACCCGGCGCGTGAGCCGTAACGCGGTTTTCGGGCTGACCACGCCGCTGCTGACCAAGGCGGACGGATCCAAAATGGGCAAGTCGGCCAGCGGCGCGATCTGGCTGAACGAGGACCGGTTGAGCCCTTACGAGTTCTGGCAATTCTGGCGCAATACGCTGGATGCCGATGTGGGCAAGTTTCTGAAGCTGTTCACCGAGATTCCGGTGGAGGAATGCGAGCGGTTGGCGGCGCTGCAAGGAGCAGAGATCAACGAGGCCAAGATCACGCTGGCCAACGCGGTAACCACGCTGGCCCACGGGGCCGATGCCGCGAAAACTGCCGAAGCTACAGCGCGCGAGGTGTTCGAAAAAGGCGGGATCGGTGACGATCTGCCCACTATCATCCTGCCGCTTGACGAGATCTCGGACGGGATAAGCATCGTGCAATTATTCGTCAAATCCGGCCTGGCCAAGTCGGGAAAAGAAGCCAAACGCCTGATAGCCGAAGGCGGCGCGCGCATGAATGACACGCCGGTGAGTTCTGCCGGGACCATGGTCTCGGAAGATGAAATCGCGGCGACAATCAAGCTGTCGGCCGGTAAGAAACGGCACGCGCTGATCAAAACCTGAACAAGTGCTTCCGCAGTCCAGCCCGTGATTGCTTACGCAATCACGGGCTTCCCTTTGGGCCGGGCCGACCTGCGGTCGGTAGGGGGGCGTTCCGCCCCCTCGCGACATGCGTCGCTCCCCCCTGAGAGTACTTGTGAAAACTGGAAGTCTCATCTTCTTGTTTTCCTAAATATCCCGGGGGTGAATGGCGCTTGCGCCAGAGGGGGCTGGCCCCCTGCTTGTGCCCTGCACAAGCTCTGCCGATAAGGGGGGCCGCTTGCGGCTCCCCGCAGAGGCAGACGCCCCGGCTCAAACGGAAGTCGTTGACTGGCTTTAGCCAGGCAATGGCTGGAGTGCGGGAGCGCCCGTTGGCCTATTCGCCAAGCATCCAGTGGGCATCGTCGGTAAATGCATGGAAAGCAAACGCGAACACCACCTCGTGTTCCAGCGGGTTGCCTGCGGCGTCATAAACCCGGATAGATCCGATATCGCGCCCTTGTGCGATGGTCCGGCTATCCAGTGCCGAAGCCATGCCGCTTTGCCAAACAATTTTAACGCCATCTTCCTCCAGCACCTCGACCTCTTGCAATCGTGCCAGCGGCCAGGCCCGGTTGCCCACCCGTACCACCCGCGCCAGCGGGTCAATGCCAAAGGGCGGGTTGTCGCCGCGGTACAGAAACGGGCTGGACGCAGTGTCATAGCCCGTATACGGGTTGCGCCCATAGGCACGCCGATAGCCGGTGGGCTCGGCCATCACCAGACCATCGGGATTGCGAGCCGCAAATTCATCCATGGATTCCGTCCAACTGACCACTACGGTCAGTTCCTTGCCTAGCATATCCCCAACGATTGCTTTGCCGGTGAATTGCTGCCACCAGCTCTCGGATTGCCGGTCGAACATCACCATGTCCGAAAACCGCAACTTGCCCGAAACACCGAAATCAAGCACCTGCCCGTCGACCCGCCGGTCAAACACGATACCGGAATTGCACAGCGGGCAAAAGGTAACCGCCACCGGCAAATCCCCGACCACATCATTGGCAATTTCGTGCCAGGTCAGATAGCGCAGCGGATAGGCGCGCGGCGTTTCCCCTTTGATTTCCAGCGCAATCACCGGCTCGCGCCCAGGAATTTCCGCGTCGGCCACCGCAACAAAATCCACGCTTGCCAGCGCCGGAATGCCGTCTTTGGGCGGCCCGCCGGACATGATCGTATCAAAATCAACCGCCGTTTTACTGAAATCCGTATTGGGCCATTCGGTTTCCCAGAATTGCACCTGTGCCTGCACCGGCATGGCCAACAGCGCTGCGCCGGCAAGTACCGCCCCGGTTATCATTTGTCTGAGCATCCTGGCCCCCTTGTGAAAGTGATATGCTACGTTAGGGCCAAACCTGTCGTTTGCGCTAGCCCCTTTCACAGGCTTGTGACGCAAGATGAGGAGTATTCGGTACCGGCAGGGGCTTTGGCCGATTCAAATAGGGGTCGCCAGCACTGTTACCAGATTTAGCCAAAAAAGGGGGGCCACGGCCCCCCTTTCGCATTGCTATTCTAATGGTTCAACGGTTTAGTTCTGATCGCCCAGAATGGTAGCGCGAACAATATAGTCGGGAGATTCAGCAATCATGCCATTCGCGGCCTCTTCCCCTTTTTTGATCGCATTCACCACCTCCATTCCCGAAATCACCCGGCCAAAGACCGTATAATTTCCGTCCAGAAAGGAGCCCGGAGCCAACATGATAAAGAACTGGGAATTGGCCGAGTCGACCGGATTGGCGCGCGCCATGCCTACAATACCCGTGTCAAAGGACAGGTTGGAAAACTCGGCCGGTACGTTGGGCAGGTCCGAATGGCCGGTTCCGGCCCGTGCACCGCTAAACCCGTCAATCTTGCCGTATTGCACGTCACCTGTCTGGGCCATGAAGCCGTCAATCACCCGGTGAAAGGCTATCCCGTCATAAAGCCCCTCTCGCGTCAGGTCCTTGATGCGTTGCACATGCAAGGGCGCCACATCGGGGCGTAAAAGGATTTCAACCGTCCCGTTGGCCTCTCCGGCGATTTCGAGGACCAGCACGTTGTCAGGGTCTATATCCTGCGCCTGTGCCCCGCCGGTAACAGCAAGCGCCGCTGCCACTGCCAGAGCTTTCAGAAAACCGCGCCGGATCATTGATCGGCCGCCACTTTAACGCTGATCATCCGGTCAGGGTTTGCCGGCGGCTCGCCACGCTGAATGGCGTCGACATGTTCCTGCCCGTCAATTACGCGGCCGTAAACCGTGTATTGCCCGTTCAGGAAATGGCCGTCTGCCAGCATGATAAAGAACTGCGAGTTGGCCGAATTGGGGTTCTGGCTGCGCGCCGCGCCCAGAACGCCCTTGTCAAAGGGCAGCTTGGAAAACTCGGCGGGCAAGTTGGGTTTGTCCGAACCGCCGGTGCCGGCCATGCGAATGTTGAAGTCCTTTTCCATGTTGCCGTTGGCCACGTCGCCGGTCTGGGCCATAAACCCGTCAATCACGCGGTGAAAAGCAACATTGTCATAAGCACCGGCGCGCGCCAGTTCTTTCATGCGGGCGCAATGCTCGGGCGCAACATCGGGCAAAAGCTCGATCGTGACGTTTCCGTCCTTGAGTTCGATAATAATTGTGTTTTCCGGGTCTTTAATCTCGGCCATGGGGTTCTCCTTTTTGTGGCGTTGAGGGCAAACTAGTGTGCCCGACACCAAAGGAAAACCCCCGTTGCGAAAAAACCGTCGCCTTGCCCTGGTGCTCCCGCCTGAAACGGCCGTTGCCGGCAAGCCGGCAAGACCCTTTCAGTTGGGCCGGGCCGCCCTGCGGGCGGTTTGGGGGCGTTCCGCCCCCTCGCGACATGCGTCGCTCCCCCCTGAGAGTACTTATAAAAAATGGAAGTCGCTTCTCTTCTTTTTTTACTAAACCACTACCGGCTTGCGCCGGTAGGATTTTGGATATGATTTTCCAGGTACTGAAGTACGATGTCTTGCGTAATCGCGCCGTTGGTGGTCGAAAAAT
>JALXER010000275.1 GCA_027069385.1 Paracoccaceae bacterium | reverse complement strand
CCACACGGACACGTCCAGAAAGAACAGCACAAGAAATCGAGCATCACCAGAAAGAAGCAATGCTCGCAGCCGCCGCCATCGCGCTCGAACTGGATATCCCGCTGCAAGTCGTGACGCATGGGGCAGTGAAGATGGCATTCAAAAATCTACGCAGTACGAATTAGTTCATGAGGTGCATTTTCTGCGAAAACGAAACGTCCAAGTCAAAAAGCGTTGAACACATCATTCCGGAAAGCTTGGGAAACCAGGAACATGTATTGCCCATCGGTTTTGTTTGTGACAAATGCAACAACTATTTCGCGGTGAAAGTAGAACGACCGCTACTCGAAAGCCCATATTTTACTCAGTTGCGGCAGCGTCAAGGAATTGTGAACAAGAAAGGGAGATTGCCAGCAATGCGCGGTATTCTCCCAAGCCTTGAAACCTCGGCGAATATCTGGTTGCAAGACAACAGAATTCATTTTGCAGGCGACGGCGAAGCACACACGAAAAAGATTGAAGATGGCATATTGAGTGGAAAAACGAGAACACTTTATGTTCCACTTGCCACAGAGCCAAAGGACAAAACGATCCTGTCCCGATTTCTGGCCAAGGTATCGTTGGAAGCGATGGCCATTCGTCTGGCAAAATTGGAGGATTGGCAGGACGATTTCTTTTCTGATGCACAAATCACCGCCTTGAGGCGCTTTGCTCGTCGGGGCGACAAGCCAGGCTTCTGGCCATTTCATGAACGACAGCTGTACCACGAAGATCACGAACACAATGATGGCCAAGAGTGGTACCAAGTTCTTCATGAGTGGGATTTCCTCCGCACCGACCAAGGTGAAATGTACTGCGTTATTTGTATTTTCGGGCGAGAGTTTGCGTTCAACCTTGGTGGTCCAGACTGTTCCGGTTACGCAAAATGGCTCGATGAAAACGGCCATGTGAGCCCATTGTACCCAAGGAGCTAGTCAGTTCCGAGTGAACCGCTGGGCGGAAATGGGAGCCTTTCGTTTCGATTCTTGAACTCTTGTCTCGATCCACCCCGGCTGATCCTGCCCATTGACGTATAGCGTCATGCCATCGCGATGGCGTGTCATGGCTACGTAAGTCAGGGGGTTGTCCATGGTTCGAGAGGCAAGGATGTAAGAGCGGTCGACTGTTGCGCCTTGGGATTTGTGGATGGTGACGGCATAGCCGTGATCATAGGCGCGGAAAGTTCCCGGGTGGAACGTGATGGTTCGCTGCTGGCCATCCTCGGCGTCGAGTTGGACGGTGATGCTGTTGCGGGCCATTTTCCTGACGGTACCGAGCATGCCGTTCTTGACGCCAATGGATTTGTCATTGCGGGTAAAGACAATGCGGTCGCCTTCTGCCAGCGCACGAGGGCCGGTTTCGGTGTCACAAATCGTTTCAGGTCTGGACGTGCCCGAAGTGCGGAGCGCCGAACGGATCGCCTGATTGAGAGCGTAGACATCTTTCCGGCGATGGGCAAAAGCGAGGCGGGAGAAATTGGTGCCGTTCAGTTCAACATCGGCCACATAGTCCTCAACGAGAGCCGCGAGCATTGTGTCGCGGGACCAACGATGGGTAACTGCGCCGTGCTGGGCGTAGCTTTGAACAGCCTCGCGCACACGACCCGCGGCTAGATCGCGGGAGGCTTGTCGTTGCCATTCTTCCCGTTGGCGGTGGATTTCCGTCAGTTGGGCCGCGCCAAGTGTTTCGATCAGACGGCGGAAAGGATGCCCAGCCTCGATGGGTTGCAGTTGATCGGGATCACCAACCAATACCAGCTTGGCCCCAATATTTTGCAGTTTGGTGGCAATGCGCATCAATTGGCGCGTGCCAATCATGCCCGCCTCATCAATGACCAGCACATCGCCGGACGCAATCGGCTCATGGCCGTTTTCCCAGCTTGCCTCCAGTGACGCCAATGTGCGCGAGACAATGCCGGATGAAGATTGCAGCCCCTCAGCGGCTTTTCCCGCAAGTGCTGCGCCGTGAACGGTAATGCCTTGCTTTTGCCAGGCGGCATGGGCGGTTTTCAGCATCGTGCTTTTCCCGGCCCCGGCGAGACCAACCACGCAGGCAAGGTGTTCCGGCCCAAGAACATGGCCCAACGCTTGTCGCTGCTCTCGGCTCAAATGCCCGCCGAAACGCTTTTGCATATCGGCATTTTGTAAGCGGATCGCCCGGTTGAGATGTGTGGCGCTAACCGCTGCTCCCCGTGTCGTGGCCAGGGTTTTTGCCGCAGCCTGAAGTTGGCTCTCTGCTGCCAGGTAGTTCTTGGTTGTGACATCGCTGTTTTCGCCGACACGGACCAGATCAGGGGATGCCATGGCAGTATCTGCCGCCGCCCGCAGGGCCATCGGATCGCGAATGCGTTTGGCCAGTTCGCGCAGAACTTCGCTGCGACCAAACCGCGCCTTCTTGTGCGAGATATGCCCGAGGATCAGGGTGGGATCAGCGGCCAGTTGCGCGCTTGAAAATGGAATATCGTCCGGTGGCAGGATGAGATATTGACGCGGATCGGGGTGGGTAGCGTGATCAAATGCGTGTGACAGCTCTCGCAGTAAGTCAGGCTGCGTCAGTTCGCGATCAAGTTTTCGGCGCTCGGCCAAATGCCGGTCGATCAGGTCCTGTTGTTCTTGCTGGTCACGCCTCTCCGAGGCCTTGGCTTCCTTGGCAAGCTCGTCCACCAGTGCCTGATACTGGCCAGTGATCCGTGCCCAGGCGGCTTTCAATCCCGTTGGCAACCGGGCCTGAAGGGATTTCACCTCTGCAATCCGGCGCGCTTCCTGCGTGGCGCGAAGCTCGGCCCGCTCACCGCGTTGCCTGTCAACGAGCGCTGCGCGGCGGCGTTTGAGTTCAGGATCAGGTTTTGTCTTCGATGCCGGGGCGGGCGGTGCGTCCATCTCCTTGAACGCAGCCATGGCCTCTTCGATTGACCAAAGTGCATCTTCCGACCCAAAGCGGGCGCGCAGTTCCTTCGGCCTCACCCCGCACCAGCGCGACAGCGACCAGCTTTTGCCCGCAGCATCGACCGCGACAAACCCACGCCTGTCACCGCGCGCGAGCAGAAAGCCCTTCTCCCAGAGCGCGGCGGCAAAGGCGGAGCGGCTATCCGACTGCTCCCAACAGCGCCGGAACATGGCTTTCATTTCTCTCGGATCGACCCTTGCGCGTTTGGCCTGTCCGGCCTCCTGACGGGTGAAATTATTTGGATCGTGCGCCTCATGATCACCAAATCCTTCCGGCATGTCCCAGCCATGCGCACGGTACAAATCGCGCGAAACATCCATGAGCTTGCGTTTGTAGTGCGACAGCTTGATCGCCTTCATCCGCTGCGTATCAATCCGCGACCAGACACAATGGGCGTGGCGGCGACCGAGCTTTTCATGAAACACGACCACGCGGGGCTGGCCCGTCAGGCCGAGCTTTTTCTCCACGGCTGTAATGGCATTTTCAAATATCTCCACGGGCACCGACGGCCCTGGCGGTGGGTTTAACGACAGCGAAAACAGGCATTTCTGGCATTGCGTGCCGCCCGAAATTGCCTCAGCCTCAGCAATAGCTCCGAGCAGATTATCGGCGACGAAGCCTTCAATCGCATGCACATTCACGTGATCGTTGTCGCGCGGATTGAGCAGGTGTCGGGCCAGTTCCGCCCCATACCCGCGTTCGTTGCCTTCCAGAATCATTCCCGTTTCCCAAGCGCCTGCATCAGGAGCGCGCGAAGCTTGAGCACATGGGCATAGGCCTCGGCGATCTGCGCCTTTTCGGCCTCGCCAATCATGAGCGCCCCGATATTGGCGTGATAGGCAAGCTGATTGAGATTGCTGGCAATGCGCGACTGCCCGAGCAGGGCCAAAGCTTGGGCAGCGGCCTTCTTGTCCGCTACCATGCCCCTTGGCCGCGACTTGCGCCGTTTCTCTTCGCGGGCAAACAGACAGGTCCGAATGTAAGCTGAAAGCGTCATTCCCGCCGCCAGTTCTTCCAGCCGCTCCCGCTCCTTTGGCGTCAGACGCAAGGTCACCGGCGAAATCGCCGTCCGCTTGTCGGGTCTCTTCCCCACGCCACTCATATCGACGGCCCCCGCATTGGCTTGCGGCGCAAAGCGGCATCGGTTTCGTTTTCGGCATCACGCTCTTCGGCCTCCGAAGCCGCCGCCTCAAATGCACGCAACTTGTGAATAAGTTCCGGCTCAGCCTTGAGAACGCCTCCCCATTCCTCTAACTCATCTAAAAGAGAAACAAGCGACGCAGGTTCTAGTTCCGTCTGGTCATCTGCACCAGCACTTCTGCAAAATACCGCCAATTTGAAAGGTTAAGCGCAGCTTTACGATTGCCTGTTATCCACATTCCCGGGTGAATAATGAGGTGGTGGGATGACAGCGCAGA
>JALXER010000274.1 GCA_027069385.1 Paracoccaceae bacterium | reverse complement strand
ATTCGCGAGGTTTCGGCGGAGTTCATGAATAAGGGAATCGACTGACATGTTTGACTATACCCTGCTTCATTGGACAACCTTCCTGATTGCCGCCGCGCTGCTGAACCTGTCGCCGGGGCCGGATATTGCCTTTATTCTGGGCCAGACGGTGCGGGGCGGGCGTTGGGCGGGGTTTGCGGCGATGTTTGGCATCTGGTCGGGCGCGTTTGGCCATGTGTTGATGGCGGCGGCGGGATTGTCGGTGGTGCTGGCCAGTTCGGCGGTGGCGTTCAGTGTGGTGAAATGGGCGGGTGCGGCCTATCTGATCTGGCTGGGGATCAAGGCGCTGCGCTCTGACGGTGGTTCTTTTGTCTCCGAGGGCGGCGCGGTGCGCGCCTCGTTCGGGCGGATTTACCAGCAAGGGCTGATGGTCGGGCTGCTCAACCCCAAGGTTGCGCTGTTTTTTCTGGCCTTCCTGCCGCAATTCGTGGTTGATGGAGCTGGGCCGGTCTGGGCGCAGTTGTTTCTGCATGGTTTCATGATTATCGTGGTGGCCGGATTTATCGAGCCGCCGCTGGTTCTGCTGGGGGAAAAGCTGACAACCCGTCTGCGCAACTCCCCGAGTATCGGGCTGTGGATGGATCGCACCCTTGGGGGTATATTTGTGGCGCTGGGTATCCGGTTGGCGCTGGAAGAACGTTAATGCCGCCCCCTTTTTCGGGGGTCACGGCTTGAAATTATGTAAGGGGTTTCAATGGACTATGCCAAAATCAACCGCCGATCGGTCTATGGGCTAACGATAGAGGTCTTTCTTCGCAACCTGCCGACCTTTGTCATTGTGGCGATCGGCAGCGCGTTTGCCTCTTTTGCGCAGGCGATGCTCGGGCCGTTTTCGTTTATGGTCATACCGGTGTCGTTTTACCTGTCCAGCGTGACGATGATCGTAACCCATAAAACCATCGTGACCGGCCACGCCGTGCAGACCGACGAGGCGTTCGAGATCACCGACATGCTGAAAATCTATTTCTGGCAGTACCTTGGCATGAACGCGATTCCGGTGATCATCATGTTTGCCGGTACGATTACCCTGTTTAGCGGCGCGGTGCCAATGCAGGATGCGGGGGTTGATCTGTTGATTGTTTTCGGGATTTCGATGCTGGTTTACAACCTTTTTATGGCGTTATTCGGTACCTCGCTGGTTGCGACCGCGCTCGGGGGCGACGGGATGATGATGGTCACTCGCGGGCGCATCACCTTTTGGTACAGCCTTATCCGGCTGCTGGTGCTGCCAACGCTGGTTATTGCGGCGATTGGCGGGGGATTCTGGTTCTATTTCAGCCAAATGGGCGCCGAGGGTAGCACCCAGTGGCTAACAGCACTGATATTTTCGGTGATTGGCAACTTGTGGAACGGCGTCATGATGCTGATCGGGATGAATTTGATGCTAATCTTTATCACCCTGATCTCCGGCGTTATCCTGACCAAGGCGTTTATTCTGGCCGAAGCAACCATGGCCGCGCAGGGCGAACCGACAAATTGGGGTCAACGCGCCTTTGGCATTGATCCCGATGCGCGTCGGGTGGTGTTTAAATAAGCCCCAGCCGGGCGCGATTGCGATACCGCCACAGGCCAAGGACTGATGAAACCGTCAGGCCAATGGCCAGCCCGTACCAGATGCCGATAGCACCAATCGGCGTATGCTGGGACAGCAGATAGGCCGAGGGCACCCCGATGCCCCAATAGGCAAACACCGCAATTTGCATCGGAACGCGGGTGTCGGACAACCCGCGCAGCAATCCCGCCGCCAGCGCCTGCAAGGTATCCACCAGTTGGAACGCCGCCGCGACCGCCAGCAGCGGGATGGCGAAATCCAGAATTTTCCGGCTGTCGGGGTTGTCGAAATCCAGAAAGGCGGAAATCAGCGTCGAGGGGACAAGCACCAGCAATGTCGCGGTCATCAGCGCAAAACCGGTGCCCACCAGCAACACGCCGCGCCCGTCCTGCGTAATGGTCTGCGGGTCTTTTTTGCCCTTGGCCAGCCCCAACAGCACCGTCCCCGCCGATGACAGGCCCAGCGGCACCATGAAGGCTACCGAGATGATCTGCAGCACGATCCCGTGCGCCGCAAGCTGGATCACGCCGAACCAGCCCATCATGATTGCGGCAAATGAAAACAGCCCGAATTCGGCCAGAATTGCCAGCCCGATTGGCCAGCCCAGCCGGATGACCTCGAAAAAGGCGGGCCAGTCGGGGCGCCAGAAATGGGTAAAGATGTGGTATTTGCGCACCGGCCGATAACGGGCCGCATACAGCATCAGCAGTAGCGCCGACAAAGAGGCCGACCCCAGCGTCGCCACCGCCGCGCCCTGAATGCCAAGCGCGGGCATGCCCCAGTTCCCAAAGATAAACACATAGTTCAGCACGGCATTCAGCCCCGCCGCCAGCAGCGTAAACACCAGCACCACCGAGACCCGGTGCAGCACGGTCAGAAAGCTGCGCAGCACCATGACCACCAGATTGGGAAACAAGGCCCATTTGACAATGACCATGTAATCGTCGGTCAGGGTGGTCAGCTCGGGCTTTTGACCAAGGGCAATAAAGATCGGTTCGGCGAACCACATGATCGGGAATACCGCAATGCTGAACAGGATCACCACCCACAGGCCCATGCGGGTTGCGCGGCGCACACCGGCGCGGTTGCCCTGCCCGTGGGCGGTGGCGGCCATGGGCATGACCGCCTGTGCAAAGCCCGCGCCGGTCAGCATCAGGATCATCAGCATCTGGGTGCCCAGCACGCTTGCCGCCAACGGCGCGGCCCCCAGCCAGCCCAGCATAATCGTATCGGTAATCCCCATCACCATCTGCGCCAGATGCGCGCCAACAATCGGCAAGCCCAGCAACAGCGTTGCGCGCACCGACGCCTTCAGGGTTCTGGGGGTGGTCATGTCAGGTATCCGGTTCATCCTGCGGGAATACGAAGGATGCACCACCCTAATCGCCTTTCGGGTGATTTGAAAAGCCTATTTTTCGCAAAGCTGCTTCAGGGCGGCCTCTATCTGGATCAGGCGGGCAGGGTCGCTGCTGCGGGCAACCAGATTGGTGCCATAGCCCCTTGGCCCGTCAAACGGGTAGGACCCGACCGAGACATCGGGAAACCGCGCCGCCAGTTCTGCCAATGCCGCCGCGATGTCGCCCTCGGGGTGGTCATAGCGCACGGTGACCGACTGCTTGGGCGCACCGCCCGCCAACCCGGGCAGAATGGCCTCAACCATGGCAACAAACACCACCGGCACACCGGCCATGACATAGACGTTTTCCAGCCGGAACCCCGGCGCTTTGCTAACCGGATTGGCGATCAATTCGGCCCCGTCGGGGATACGCGCCATGCGCAGCCGCATTTTGTTCAGCTTCTTGTCCGGATCGTCATAATGGCTGGCCAGCATGGCGCGCGCATCTTCGCGCACATCGATGCCAACCCCGAAAGCCGCGGCGATTGCATCGGCGGTTATATCGTCATGGGTTGGCCCGATCCCGCCCGAGGTGAACACATGGTCATAGCGCCCACGCAAGGCATTTACCGCCGCGATGATCTCGGGCGCATCATCGCTGACCACGCGGATCTCGCACAGGTCGATCCCCTGTTCGGTCAACTGTTTGGCCAGATAGTTGCCGTTGGTGTCCTGCGTGCGACCGGAAAGAATCTCGTCTCCGATCAGCAAAATGGCGGCGGTGGGGTTTGCTGGCATCTTGAGGCTCCTGTTCTGGCGCGATAGGGTGGGGGATGGAATATGATCAGCCCCTAATTCGCGCAACCTTGAACCAACGGTATAAACGCTTTTTGGCAGATGTCACCCTGTCTGACGGGCGGCAGGTAACCGCACATGTGGCCAACCCCGGCGCCATGACCGGACTGGCGCAAAAGGGCATGACCGTGTGGCTGGAACCCAACGACGACCCCAAGCGCAAGCTGCGGTATAGCTGGCGTCTGGTCGAGGTCGGCACGGCGCTGGTCGGGGTTGATACGGCGCTGCCCAACAAGGTTGCAGGCGCGGCGCTGCGTCAGGGGCTGGTGCCCGAACTGGCCGCCTATACCCTTGTTCGCCCCGAGGTGAAATACGGTAAGAATTCCCGCGTTGATTTCCTGCTTGGCGCAGAAAACCTGCCCGATTGCTATGTCGAGGTCAAAAGCGCCAACCTGTCGCGCCGTGCCGGTCTGGTCGAATTTCCCGATACCGTGACCGATCGGGGGGCCAGGCATCTGCACGAGTTGGCATCGATGGCAGAGCAGGGCGCGCGGGCGGTGTTGCTCTATCTGGTGCAGCGCTCGGATTGCACGCAATTTGCGCTGGCGGCGGATATCGACCCGGCCTATGCAAAGGCGGCCCGAATGGCGCGCGAAGCGGGGGTTGAAACCCTTTGTTACCGCGTCAATCTGACCAAAACCGGTGCCAGCCTTGGCCAGCCCTTGCCGATTGTTGCGCCTTGATCTAAGACGGACGGGATCAGCTTTGGAGGCCCCGATGAACCGCGCCACAACCGGATACTTGAACAAAGACCGCATTCGCATCCACGATCCTGCCGATTTTGAAGGCATGCGTGCATCGGGCCGGTTGGCGGCACAAAGTCTGGATATGATCGCCGATTACGTCAAACCCGGTGTGACGACCGGCGAGTTGGACAAGCGTATTCAGGATTTCATCGAGGGCGCGGGGGCGATTTCGGCCACCATCGGCTATCGCGGTTATCAGCACGCCAGTTGCATTTCTATCAACCATGTGGTTTGCCACGGGATTCCGGGCGACAAGGTGCTGAAAGACGGCGATATTCTGAATATCGATGTGACCTGCATTCTGGATGGCTGGTTTGGCGATACCTCGCGCATGTATGTGGCGGGCAAGCTGTCGCGCAAGGCCGAACGGCTGGTTGAAATCACCCACCAATCGCTGATGCTGGGCATTGATCAGGTCAAGCCGGGCAACACGTTTGGCGATATCGGCGCGGCAATCCAGCGCTTTGCCGAGGCAAAACGCATGGGCGTGGTGCGCGATTTTTGCGGGCACGGGCTGGGGCAGGTGTTCCATTCCGAACCCAACGTGCTGCATTACGGGCGCTGGGGCGCGGGGCCGGTGCTGGAACCGGGCATGTTCTTTACCATCGAGCCGATGATCAACCTTGGCCGCCCGTCAACCAAGGTGCTGTCCGATGGCTGGACGGCGGTCACCAAGGACCGCTCGCTTTCGGCGCAATTCGAGCATTCCATCGGCGTGACCGAGCAGGGCTGCGAGATTTTCACCTTGTCTCCGGCGGGTAAGTTTTACCCGACCTGGTGATCTTAGCAATTTGTTAACCAAACCTGCGCCATGCTGGGCGCATGAACAAACACCGCCATTTTGCCGAGGCCCCCTTGCCGGGGTTCGATGCCGATTTCAGCGTGATTCCGGCCAAGAAACCGGTCGAGAAACAACATTTCCACAGCCATCGCGCCCGCTTGCGTGAACGCTTTATGAAGGGCGGGCCGGTGGGCATGCCCGATTACGAGTTGCTGGAACTGCTGTTATTCCGTGCCATTGCGCGCCGCGATGTCAAACCGCTGGCCAAACGGCTGTTGGCGGAATTCGGCGATTTCAACCGGGTGATCAGCGCCAGCCCCGCCCGCCTGACCGCCGTGCAGGGGGTAGGCGACGCCGTGGTGCAGGAATTGAAAATTGTCGAGGCCGCGGCGCAGCGCCTTGGTCAGGCGCGGGTGCTGGGGCGCGATGTGATTTCGTCATGGTCGGACCTGATGCAATATTGCAAAACCGTGATGGCGCATCGCGAAACCGAGCAGTTTCGGGTGCTTTATCTGGATCGCAAAAACGTGCTGATCGCGGACGAGGCTCAGGGGGCGGGCACAGTTGACCATGTGCCGGTCTATCCGCGCGAGGTGGTGAAACGCGCCCTTGAACTGAACGCGACCGCCTTGGTGCTGGTGCACAACCACCCCTCGGGCAATCCTGACCCTTCGGATGAAGACATCACCATGACCAACACCATCGTTGCGGCGGCAACCCCGCTGGGGGTGGTGGTGCATGACCACATCGTCATCGGCAAGGAGCGCGACGCCAGTTTCCGCAATCTTGGCCTGCTTTAACGCCCGGCCAGACGGATATCGTTCACGGCGCGCGGGATGGCGATATGAAGCTGGTTCATGCCGCAAGTCGGCGTGTTAAAGCGGATATGGCGTGCAACGGCGCTGTCATTGTTGCGCATGGCGATGGTCGTCGCGGCAATCCCGCCGCTGCAAACCGGTGTGCCATCGGCGATTTCAAGCGACATGGCAACGATACCGCGCCGCTGGTCGCGCCGGATCGGCATGGTATAGACCTCGGCATGGGCGCCATCCACAATACCCGGTTCGCCCAATTCCAGCAGGTATCCGCCGGTGTTGCGGGCGACCTGCGGACTGCGCGGCGCGCCGGACCAGACATGGCCCTCGTCATCCTCGGCGGCACCGTATTCAAAGGCGTGCAGGTCCAGATCCGCGTCGCCGCGCCAGGATACCGCGATCCGGGTCATCTGGTCGATACGCGGGACAATGGCCTGGGTGCTTGCCTGAGTACCATCGGCAAAGGTCACATCGATTTCGGCAACCCGTTCCAGCGCCGGAAAGCTGATGCTTGCGGTGCCGTCATCACCCATAAGCACGCTGAATTCCATCCCGGCATGGCTGATGGTAACCGGCATCTGCGGTTTGCACTCGGCCGTGATGAACAGCAAAATCATGGCATTGTCGCGAATGGCAGGGTCAAGGGAAACCTCGCAGATCGAGGCCTGATCGACCGCAACGCCACCATTATCGGGCGTGACCGCGCCATCGTCAAGGTTGGCCAGTTGCACCGCGCCTTCCTGTACAGGATTAGGGGCCGGATCGGCAAAGACATCAGGCAGCGCGTTGCCGCCGCCTGTCGGAGCAGCCAGCGCCAGCGCATTGCCCGCGTAATTGTGCGGGTCCGGTGCGGCGGGGGTCAGGCCGCCACCGGTTGCCAGCGTACCGATTTCCGGCAGGCCGGTGGTGCTCAGGCGGACCAGAACCGTGCTGTTACGCTGCAATGCGGGCGTGGTTGACAGGGTATAGATCGGGGTGCGGGTGGCAAATGGCGTTACGGTCATTTTCCCCGAATGGCTGTTGGCGGGGGGTGTTTCGGGCCGGTTGGACAAGGCTACCTGCGCACCCGTATTGGCCTGTTCCAGCAAACCATCGGTATAGGCTGTCCGGAAACCGGGGGCCTGCGACAAGGATGTCGGTTCGCGCTCCAGCAGGGTCAGGCCTTCGGGGCCGGGGGCGACCTGCGTGGCCAGTCGCGGCACCGCCTGCATAGAGGCAAGCACCGGCGCGTTCGGCTCGGCCAGAACAAGGTTCAGGTCTTCGCCAACATTGCCGTTGCTCGGGGCCTTGATTTGCAGAGCGATCAGCGCGGTTGGGCCATTGGCGGCCACGGTCGGGCTTTGCTCGGCCTGATCCAGTTCGGCCAGCAGTTGGGAATCGGTGTTCGCAGCGGGTGGCTGCGGCGTTTCGGGGGACAGGGCCAGCGGTGCCGGATCCAGCAGGTTCGGCGTAGCAGGGCCAAAGCCGGACAGGTCACTGCCTTGCAGGGTGGCCAGCGCCACCGGACCATGTTCGGCCTGCGTCAGCGGTTGTTCGGCATCGGTCGCGGTCAGGCTGACGGGCGCCTGCGGGGTGACCGGGTTAAGCGGCGCTTCGGCACCCAGCGAAACACCGGCGGTTTGCTCGGAGTTGATTACCGGCGCGGCGATGCTGTTGATATCAAGGCCGGCATTGCTGGCCACTTCGGTACTGGATTGCTGGCCAATGCTTTGATCGAGGTTTTCGGGGGTGTCCGACATCAGCACGGTCTGGTTGCGTATTCCCGACAGCGCCACATCGGGGCTGATGACCTCGTCAACCGATGGGGCGGCAAGGGTCGGGGCCTGCATGGAAACCTCGATCTGGCCGATTTGCGCCGACGCGGCATCGGACGGGTCGATGGCGGCCATTTGCGGTGCCTCGACGCCGATTTCAGGTTCCTGCTCGCCACTCGCAACCGGTGTTTGCGATTCGGTATCGTCGGGCGTGTCTTTCGGCGTGGTTTCGATCGCCACCACATTGACCGTTACAGAATTTGAATTGCAGCCCTCGGGGGTATCGACGCAATAGGCAAAGGTGACCTCGCCCGAGCATTCCTGCGTGCTGGCATATTGCAACGTATCCGCGTCGGCCAGCGAAACAACCCCGCAGCTTGGCTCGGACAGCAGTATAATAGGGCCTTTGACGTCATCATTGGCCAGAACATCCAGCACTTGGCGGGCATTGGCGCGCACCGAATAGAAATCGTCATGCGATTCGACTTGGGCTTCACCCGACATCATCGCCATGATTCGGTCGCTGTAACGCACCATCGTTCCGGCAAAAATAGCCAGAATCAACGCGGTTATCACGGTCATAAAGCGGTCGTTTTTAAACACGGCCCTCTCCCAAGGCGAGCAGATACTTGATCAGATGCATAATACCTAACATATATTAACCAAAAAATACAGAGCGTTATGCAAAATAGTTAATGTAAAATCCCGATACGCCAAACGCCGCTAGCGCTGGTCGGCAACCGAAACCTACCCCCAAGATATTGTGTGGATGCAGATGTATTTCCAGCCCCTCCAAGCGCTAAAAACAACTTTACACAAGATTTAGGCTTTTTTTAGGCACGTCCGTGGCAGTGTTTGTACTTTTTGCCGCTGCCACAGGGGCAGGGGGCGTTGCGGCCGGTCTTGTCCCATGTGTCGGGGTCGGCGGGGTCAACGCCCGGCGCGGGGGCCTGAGCGCGCGCAATCGGCTGTTCCTGCGCCGGTTGGGCGGGCTGTTTGTCGGCGGGCATGGCGGCGCGCAGGCGCTCCATCAGCGCGGCCTGTTCCTCGGGCGACATAAATTCAACCCGCATCATTTGCGAGGTCACGTCAACGCGCAACCGGTTCATGAAGTTTTCGAACAGGGTAAAGGCCTCGGATTTGTATTCGTTCAACGGGTCGCGCTGCGCATAGCCGCGAAAGGCCACCACCTGACGCAAATGTTCCAGCGTCAACAAATGTTCCTGCCAGTTTTTGTCGATGGTTTGCAGCAGAATCTGCTTTTCGATGCGGCGAATGGCGTCCGGTCCGGCCTTGGCAACCTTTTTGGCGATGGCCTTGTCGGTTTCGTCATACAGGCGTTCGCGGATGATTTCGTCATCGACGCCCTCTTCCTTGCTCCAGTCGATAATCGGCAGGTCAAGGTTCAGGTGCTGGATGACCTTGGCGTAAAGACCGGCCATATCCCATTGATCGGGATAGGCTTTTTCCGGAATAGCCTCGGAAACCAGATCATCGACCACATCGTGGCGCATATCGCGGATTTCCTCGGACAGGTCCGAAGATTCCATGATCTCGCGGCGCTGTTCAAAGATGCGTTTGCGCTGTTCGTTCATCACATCGTCGTATTTCAGTACGTTTTTGCGCATGTCGAAATTGCGGCCCTCGACCTTGCCCTGCGCGCGTTCAAGGGCTTTGTTGACCCAGGGATGCACGATGGCCTCGCCGTCTTTCATGCCCAGCTTGCCAAGCATCTTGTCCAGATTCCCCGAATTGAATATCCGCATCAGGTCGTCTTCGAGGCTCAGGAAAAAGCTGGTTTTGCCGGGGTCGCCCTGACGGCCCGAACGGCCGCGCAACTGGTTGTCGATCCGGCGGCTTTCGTGGCGTTCCGAGGCCAGCACATAAAGCCCGCCCGCGTCCAACGCCTTTTGCTTGTCGGCCTCTATCTCGGCCTCTACCTTGGTGCGGATCGCGGCGATATCCGCATCCTCGCCAGCCTGCGCAATCTCTTTGGCCACGCGCATATCGACATTGCCGCCCAGTTGGATATCGGTGCCGCGACCGGCCATATTGGTTGCAATCGTCACCGCGCCGGGTTTGCCTGCATCGGCGATGATCTCGGCCTCTTGTTCGTGGAAACGCGCGTTCAGCACGTTATGAGGCACGCCTGCCTGTGTCAGCATCTGCGCCAGCATTTCGGATTTTTCGATCGAGGTGGTGCCCAGCAAAATCGGCTGCCCGGTCTCATGGGCCTTTTTCACCTCTTCGACTATGGCGGTGTATTTTTCAGCGGCGGTGCGATAGACGCGGTCGTCTTCGTCCTTGCGGATAACCGGAACATTGGTCGGAATCGCCACCACGCCCAGTTTGTAGATTTCCAGAAATTCCTCGGCTTCGGTCAGCGCGGTACCGGTCATGCCGGCCAGCTTGTCATACAGGCGGAAATAGTTCTGGAAGGTGACCGAGGCCAGCGTTTTGTTTTCCGGCTGGATCGGCACGCCTTCCTTGGCTTCGATGGCCTGATGCAGGCCGTTTGACAGCCGCCGCCCCTGCATCATCCGGCCGGTAAATTCGTCGATCAGCATCACATCATTGCCTTTGACGATGTAATCCTTTTCGTTCTTGAACATCTTGTGGGCCAGCAGCCCCTGATTGACGTGATGCACAAGGGTTGTGCTTTCGGGGTCATACAGCGTTGCCTCTGACTCCAGCAGGCCAAGCGCGTGCAACTGTTTTTCGACAAACTCGATCCCGTCATCGGTCAGGGTTGCGGTGCGCGCCTTTTCGTCGATTTCATAGTGGTCCTCGGACAATTCGGGGATCATCTTGTCGATTTTCAGGTACAGGTCCGATTTATCCTCGGTCGGGCCGGAAATGATCAGCGGGGTGCGGGCCTCGTCAATCAGGATACTGTCCACCTCGTCCACAATGGCAAAAAAGTGGTCGCGCTGCGCCATCTGGCTTAGCTCTGCCTTCATGTTGTCGCGCAGATAGTCAAAGCCAAGTTCGTTATTGGTGGCATAGGTGACATCGGCCTGATAGGCGGCCTTTTTCTCGGCTTCGGGCATGTTGGCCACGACAGCGCCGACGCTCATGCCAAGGAAATTATAGATCTTGGCCATCCATTCGGCATCACGTTTGACCAGATATTCGTTGACCGTAACCACATGCACGCCTTTGCCCGCCAGCGCGTTCAGGTAAACCGGGAGGGTGGCCATCATGGTTTTACCCTCGCCGGTTTTCATTTCGGCGATGTTGCCCCGATGCAGAAAAATTCCGCCGAGTAACTGAACATCATAGGGGCGCATGCCCATGGAGCGCACAGCGGCCTCGCGGGCATTGGCAAATGCTTCGGGCAGCAGGTCGTCCAGGCTTTCGCCATTGGCGAGGCGCTGTTTGAATTCGGCGGTTTTGTCTTTGATCTGTTCGTCGCTCAGGGCCTTGAACTCGGGCTCCAGTGCGTTGATCTTGGCCACCACCGGCATTGTTGCCTTGATTAAGCGATCATTAGGGGTGCCAAAAACCTTTTTGGCCAAAGTGCCGATGCCGAGCATTACCTGTTCATTCCTTACCATATCCGGCGATTTTATGCCGGAATTTATATGCAGTCACCGATCTTTCCCGCAGGGGGTGCTTGTATGCGCGCAAACAAAAGCGTAGATCAATGCGCGTGTTTTATCCGCAAAATGATGTAAGCGGCGAACAACCGAGTGTCAATGACGGCACCCGCCCATATGGGGGAATTCTCCGATATGACGGGTTCAACAGGAAACAGAGGAGAATTTAATGCGAAATCTTATGGCAGCCGGGGCAATTTCGTTGCTGGGCGCACTGAATTGCAGCGTAGCGTTTGCACAGGACCTGACGGCGGATTCGGTCGTGGCGACGGTAAACGGCACCGATATTACCCTTGGTCACGTGATTGTGTTGCGCAGCCAGCTTCCGTCCGAATATCAGGATCTGCCCGATGGTGTGCTGTTTGACGGCATCGTTAAGCAGTTGGTTGAACAAACCCTGCTTGCCGATGCAGCCAGCGCCACCGGCGCGCCGACCCCCAAAGAGGTCGAACTGTCACTGCAAAATGAAGAACGCGCGCTGATGGCGTCGGTCCAGATCGGCGCGATTGTCGCGGATATTCCCGAGGATGCCATTCAGGCCCTGTACGAGGAAACCTATCTTAACGTAGAGCCCGAACCCGAGTTCAATGCCTCGCACATTCTGGTGGATACCGAGGAGGAAGCGTTGGCGATTATCGAAACGCTGAATGGCGGTGCGGATTTCGCCGATCTGGCCAAGGAAAAATCCACCGGCCCGTCCGGCCCGACCGGTGGCGAACTGGGCTGGTTCGGTCTGGGCATGATGGTTCAACCGTTCGAGGATGCGGTAAAAGAAATGGAAGTCGGGCAGATTTCCGGCCCGGTGCAAACCCAGTTTGGCTGGCATGTGCTGCGTCTGAACGACAAACGCGACATTCCGGCACCGACGCTGGAAAGCGTGCGGTCCCAACTGGTCGAACAGATCCAGCAAAACACGGTCGAAGAAGCAATTGCCGCCCTGCGTGAAGGGGCCGATATTACCGTGGTCGAAGGTGTTGATCCGGCGGCCTCGCGCGATTTGTCGTTGCTTGAAGACTAGCCATGGCCAATGAACAGGAAATCCGGGCGCAAATTGCAGGCCTCGAAGCAGAACTGGCAGCGCTAAAGGCGCAATTGCCGCCACCTGTTTCGCCGCTTGCGCCCGAATCCGGGTTTCCTGACCTGCCAGTGATCGACGGAGTGCGGTTTTCGACTGCGGCAGCGGCGGTGAAATACGCCGGTCGCCCCGACGTGATGCTGGCCGAAATTGCACCGGGGGCGCAGGTGGCGGCGGTGTTTACCCGCTCGACCACCCGCGCCGCGCCGGTGCTGCGCTGCGAGGAAAGCCTTGCTAAGCATGTGGACAATCCCGATGACCGGAGCGGTTTCGCGATTCTGGTGAACTCGGGCAATGCCAACGCATTTACCGGCGGGCGCGGGTTTGAAAGCGTCGATGCGCTGCGCGATCGTGTCGGGGCCGAGCTAAGCATTGCGCCCGAACATGTGTTTACTTCCTCTACCGGCGTGATCGGAGAACCGCTGCCCCATGGCCGGATTGCCGACAAGGTGGCCGAACTGGCTGCGGGGCTGGATGCAGGGGGCGCGGCCGATGCGGCGCGCGCCATCATGACCACCGATACCTTTGCCAAGGGCGCAACCGCCAGCGTCGATCTGGGCGGTACGGTGCAAATTGCCGGATTTGCCAAAGGCTCGGGGATGATTGCGCCGGATATGGCGACGATGCTGGCCTATATTTTTACCGATGCCCGCATTGCGCAAAACGTGTTGCAGCAGGTGCTGTGGCTGGAAAACGCGGGTTCGTTCAACTGTATTACGGTGGATAGCGACACCTCGACCTCGGACACGCTGATCCTTGCCGCGACCGGGCGGGCCAAAATGGAGCCGATTACCGATTTTGCCGACCCGCGCGTGCGGGCGTTTCGCCTTGCCCTGCGCAGGGTGATGGATGATCTGTCGCAACAGGTGGCGCGCGATGGCGAAGGCGCAACCAAGCTGATCGAGGTGCGCGTGACCGGTGCCAATGCCGACGGCCCAGCCCATCGTATCGCTATGGCGATTGCCAACTCTCCGCTGGTCAAAACCGCCGTGGCCGGTGAAGACCCGAACTGGGGCCGTGTGGTTATGGCGATCGGCAAGGCGGGTGAGCGCGCCGACCGTGACCGGATCAGCATTCGCTTTGGCGATATTCTGGTGGCTGAAAACGGTTGGGTCTCGGCCGAATATACCGAGGCCGCCGGGGCTGCCTATATGAAAAACGATCACATTGTGATTGCGGTCGATATCGGGCTGGATAATGGCAAGGCTACGGTCTGGACCTGCGACCTGACCCACCAGTATATTACCATCAACGCGGATTACCGGTCGTGAATATCCTGCTGGTTTCGGCGGTGGCGCTGATCGATATCGACGGGCGGGTGCTGATTGCGCAGCGCCCAAAGGGGAAATCCATGGCCGGTCTGTGGGAATTCCCCGGTGGCAAGGTCGAGGAGGGCGAAACCCCCGAGGCCGCGCTGATCCGCGAATTGCAGGAAGAACTGGGCATCGACACCTATGAAAGCTGCCTGGCACCCCTGTGCTTTGCCAGCCACTCCTATGATGATTTCCACCTGCTGATGCCGCTGTTTGCCTGTCGCAAATGGAAAGGCACGCTCACCCCGCAAGAGGGCCAGACCCTGAAATGGGTCCGCGCCAATGACCTGCCAAAATATCCCATGCCCCCTGCCGACATTCCCCTGATCGCCATCCTGCGCGACTGGCTCTAAGTTCCGGGGCTCTCCCGCCCGTCGTCGGCGCATTGCATTCGCAATGCGCCTCCTCCCGTTGGGCCGGGCCTCGGCTTCGCCTCGGCAGGGGGCCAGCCCCCTCTGGCGCAAGCGCCATTCACCCCCGGGG
>JALXER010000273.1 GCA_027069385.1 Paracoccaceae bacterium | reverse complement strand
GACAAATACCGGCCCGTCTGCAGACGGGCCGGTATTTGTCACTGTCAGGGTATAAACCGTTGTATCCCCGATCGGCACCGGATCGATCGAATCCGCTTTGTTGATCAGAATGTCCACATCCGGAACGATCACGTCCACATCGACGCTGGCCGCGTTGTTGGTCGCATCTAGTTCGGTTGTCGAGGTCACCACCGATACATTGTTGGTAATGGTCTGGGCCAGCAGGCCGAATTTCGGCCGCACAACGATCGCTACCGTTTCCTGACCACCATTGCCAATCGCGCCAAGGTTGCAAATCACCGTATCATTGGCAACTGCCGTAACGCTGCCCACAACAGGTGCCGTACTGCAAGAACCGGTCGAGGGCGTGATGGAAACAACGACCATATCATGGGGCAGCACATCGGTGATGGTCACCGCATCAGCTTCGCTCAGGCCGTTGGCCAGGTTTTGGGCCGCAACCACATAGGTTACATCCTGCCCGACCGGAACCGGGTCGGGGGTGGCGGTTTTGGTAACCGTCACATCGGCGCGTGCTTCCACGACGAAAGGCACGGATGCCGAATTATTGTTCAGATCCGGATCGGGAGTGGTCGATGAAATGGCGCTAAACGTATTGGTCCGCGGGCCACCATTGCCGCCCGGGCGAACCTGCACGGTAATAACCGGACAATCCAAGCCGGGCGTACAAACCGGAAGATCGGTTATCGTACATGACAATTGCCGCGCGCTTGCCCCCGCCGCAGCAGAGGAACAGCTTAGACCCGTGGCAACCCCGGGTGTCAGCACATGCGAAATATACCCCGCACCGGTGGCCCCGACATTGCTGTTGATCAGCCCCGTAAACACATCGGTAATATCGATGTTATGGGATGTACCCGGACCGGCAACATTGGTGATTTCAAGTTCGAAGGTCTGGACCTGTCCGACGGGCAGGGTAGCCAGCGAAGCTCGTTTCACAGTCCCGATATCGGCCGCACTCGCCGTGCCGCCATCAACGACTGTCACCCCATAGGTAATATCGTTATTGCCCAGGTTGTTATCCGGATAGTTCCCGCCGACAGAAGAAACGGTCAGGCCGTTGGTGATCAGGCCGGTCTGGGTGAATTCTCCGGTGAAATCAACCGAGGGTGTGGTTGCGCCAGCGGCCAGAGGCGACCCCGACGTATAGGTCCGCGTGCAGGTAACATCGGTCGGGCCAACGGCGGGCAGCGGCGTACAGCCCCAACCGTTCAGCACCGCAGAATTCAGCGTCATGCCCAGGGGCACATGATCAACCATGACCACGTCGCCAACATAACCCGCATTCCCGAGATTGCTGGTAGAGATGCTGAAACCATACGGGTTCCCGATCACGCCCAAAGCGGGTACAGGGCCGGTTTTAACCGCAGACAGATCGATCGTCGGCTCATCAATCACCGCGCCGCCGTCCGAGGCAGTGTTGTTGGAAAGATCGGGGTCGGTCGGGCCGGATGACGAAATATCGGCGGTATTCACCGGTGCACCCGACGAAATAATCGTGGCATCGATAACCACAGATCCCAAAGAAACATTGGCTCCGGCACCGGACCCTGACGCGAGGGTACAGGTAACAGTCTGTCCGGCAACCGAACAGGCCCAGCCCGGCGCGGATACGGTGTCGATATGATAATTGGCCGGAAGCGTATCGGTAATCACCAGGTCTGACGGGTCGTCGCCGGTGTATTGGGCATCCAGGGTAAAGGAAACAGTGTCACCCACAAGCAAAACGCCCGAGGGGCTGCGGGATTTGGTGATCGAAACATCCGAACCGGGGGTAACCGTGATGTTTGACAGGTCGGTATTGTTGGAGCCGATCGGGTCGCCCGGAACGGAATTGAGCACCGACCCAGACGGTGTCACGGTCGATCCGGCGGCAGCCGAGATCTGCCCCGTAAAGTTATATGTAACCGTACCGCCTACGGCGACCGGACCAATACTGTCACAGAAAAACACTCCGCCGGTAAGAACACAACCCGCCGGTGCGGTAACATTTGTCAAACCGGCAGGGACCGGAAAATGCAGGTCAAAGACATCGGCAACATTCGGGCCATTATTAATGGCAACAAACGTAAGCGGAACCGTACTGCCCGAAGCCGCGGTTGCCGGTGTCGTAAGCGTGATTCCTATGTCTGCCCCTTTAAGGATCGTCGTGGTTTCCGGCTCGACATTGTTGCCCGGGTCGATGTCATTCGCGCCACCCGCTGAAACCGGAACAGTGGCAGTAATGGCTATCGCCCCCTCGACCGTCGAGTGAACCGTCATCACCATGCTTTCAGCCCCCAAGGGGCCCAGCGCCGGAACGTTGCAGGTAACGGTGGCCGGACCAACGCCCGAAGCCGGCACGGAAACACACCCCGATATTGTACCGGTAGCACCGATATAGGTCGCGTCAACTGGAATATCCACGCTGATCGTATTGGCCGGTGCCGGGTCAAAGCCGTTATTGACGACTTCGATGGTATATTCGATATCTCCACCGGCGGGAATCGGGTCAAACCCGGCGTCGTCGATATTTATCAACCAGTCAACATTTTGCGCCAGCGCCGCCCCCGACAGGCCCAGCATGACAATCAGCAATATGGCGATACGTTTAATGGAGGCTTTGGCGATACCGGCGATAGCGTACGCGGAATTGTTCATGATCTGTCCTTCAAAACTCTTAACTGTCATCTGGGCGACATCAGGTTTTTATAAGTTAGTGAACGGTAATAAATCTACACCAAATATTAGCTAAATTTAGATCAAATTTCTAAAAATGCGTAAAATTGATAAAAAGATAATCTTTTCACGGTATTAAGCGTTGTATTAAGCAATTTTAAAGCGAATTTTCCAAGTCAAAAACAGCTCGAACAGAAATAGATCGAACAAATTGCATAGAAATTAGTCAAGGCAGGCGACAAAAATTCTCTCTTCACCGGTCAATGCCGGAATGCCCTGATATGTACCGGCGAATTAGGGTCAGGACCTATAAACCCCGCCTTGCACCAACCAGCATCTTTGTTCTCTTGCAAAGCCCTTCAGGGGGGAGCGACGCATGTCGCGAGGGGGCGGAACGCCCCCCTACCGACCGCAGGGCGGCCCGGCCCAAAGGGAAGCCCTGTGTTTGGCTTGCCAAACACAGGGCTGGACTGCGGGAGCACCCCGATTAGCGCGTTAGGTAACCGTAAACTGGCCCATCATGCCCAGGTCTTCGTGCTCCAAAATATGGCAATGGTACATATAAGGTGCCGCGCTATCGGCGGTCCGGTTGAATTGCACCAGCAGTTCGGCGGTACCACTGACCAACACCACGTCTTTCCAGCCGGTGCGCTCGAACCCTGCAACGCTGCCGCTGTTGCTCAGCACTTCGAATGACGTACCGTGAATGTGGAACGGATGCGCCATCATCTCGGCACTCACCTCCCAGATCTCGGCCTGCCCTTGCCGGAACTGCTGGTTGATCACCGCCATGTCCATGCTGTCGCCATTGATCGCCATGGCATGACCGCCACCGCGCATCATCGACATCATACCACCGCCGCCCGGCATCATATCCAGACTGAACCGCCGCCGTGGCAGGTTGGCAAGGTCGCGCGCAACCGGCAGGGTCGCGGCGGTTATGCGTGCGGGCAAGGTGGTTTTGGTGTCGGCACCCGGCGCCCCTACCGAGAACCGCATCACTTCGAACACGCCCCCGTCGGCCACCGGTTCGGGGCTGGCCATAGCGCCCCCCATCATACCGCCCATCATTCCACCCATCATCATATTGGTATCCGGAGCAGACAGCAGCGCCACCCCCTGACCATCCGAAAAATCGACCACAATCTCGGCCCGCTCTGCCGGTGCCAGGGTCAACCCGTTCATCTGCAACGGTGCCGGCAGCAGTCCGCCATCCGTCCCGATCTGGTGAAAGCTGCGCCCGTCGGCAAAACCGAAATGATAGATTCGCGCATTGGACCCATTCAGGATACGCAACCGCACCAGCCCGCCGGGCACGCTCGCCACCGGACGAATGGCTCCGTTTACCAATATCTGGTCACCACGATAGCCCATCATCCGCGTCGGCCCCTGCGGCGCATAGAGCAATTGCCCCGCACGATCAAACACCCGATCCTGCACCACCAACGGCAGGTCATCGACGCCATAAGTTGAGGGCAGCCCGTCATCAGGCGCGTCCGGATCGTCCACCATCACCATACCGGCCAGCCCGTACCAGACATGCGCACCGGTGCGTTCATGCACATGCGAGTGATACCACAATGTCGCCGCGGGCTGGTCTACATCCAGCGCCGCCTCAACCGGTTCATCGGGGTTGACCAGCGTGTGCGGCCCGCCATCCTGCCCGCCTTCGATATGCATCCCGTGCCAGTGTACCGAAACCGGTTCGTGCAGGCGGTTGCCCAACGTCAGGCGCGCAGTCTCGCCGCGGTTCATGCGGATCACCGGGCCAAGAAACCCCTGATTGTACCCCGCCGACGCCGACATGCGCCCCGACAGGATCGCGGTTTGACCGGCCTGCGCATCCAGCGCAGCCTTTGCCCCGCCGCGCAGGTCCAGCAGGTCGGGGATCGGCAGCATATTGCCACCCTCGGCAGCAAAAGCGGTGCCGATCAGGGCAGGTGTTGCCAATCCGGCGGCGGCTGTGCTTAGAAAGTGACGGCGAGAAATGCGCATGGAGGTTCCTTTTATCTGTGCGGTTGCCATGATAGATAGCGCCTTTTACCCACAGATAAATATGATAGGGATCATATGCTCATCACGTTTAAGTCATTTCTGCGCACCCCGCTGCACATTCTTGCGATTTTCGCCCTTTGGGCCTCGCCGGTTTTTGCGCAATCCGGCTTTGATCTGTGGCGCGACGCCTTTCGCGTCTCGGCCCTGTCCCAGGGCATAAGCGCCGCCACCTTTGACCGCGCTTTTCAGGGCGTTACCCTGAATGATGCGGTGATCGAGCATGACCGCTATCAGCCCGAGTTCAACAAACCCATCTGGGAATATCTGGATTCGGCCGTGTCCGAGCGCCGCGTCACCGATGGCCGCCGCGCCCTGCGCCGCAACCGCCGGATGCTGCGCCAGATCGAGGCGCGTTACGGCGTTGACGCCTCAATACTGGTGGCGATCTGGGGGATCGAGAGTAATTTCGGCCAGAACCGCGGCTCTTTCAACACCATCGAGGCGCTGGCCACGCTGGCCTATGACGGGCGGCGGCAGCGCTATGGCGAATCACAACTGATCGCGGCGTTGAAGATCCTGCAGAACGGGGATGTGCAGGCGCGCGATATGCTCGGGTCATGGGCCGGAGCCATGGGGCATACTCAGTTTATCCCGACCAGTTTCCGCAGCTTTGCGGTGGATTATGACGGTGACGGGCGGCGTAATGTCTGGGGCGATGATCCGGGCGATGCGCTGGCTTCGGCAGCGAACTATCTGGCCCGCAACGGCTGGCGTCATGGTGAGCCGTGGGGGGTCGAGGTGGTGCTGCCGCGCGGATTCAGCTATGCGCTGGCCGATGTCACCAATCGCCAAAGCGCGGCATTCTGGAATGCGCAGGGCGTGCGGCTGGCCGGTGGCGGGCGCTTGCCCGATTATGGCAATGCGGCGTTGCTGTTACCCGCGGGGGCGGGCAATCCGGTGTTTGCGGTGTTTCATAACTTCAAGGTGATCCAGCGCTATAACAATGCGGTATCCTATGCGATGTCGGTGGGCCACCTGTCTGACCGGATCGCAGGGGGCGGGCCGTTCAGGGTGCCTTGGGCGCGCGACAGCGTTGACCTGACTCTGACCCAAACCGCCGAGTTACAGCGCCTGCTGACCGCCAAGGGCTTTTCGACCCACGGGGTTGACGGGGTCGCCGGTGCCAAAACCCGCACCGCGATTATTGCCTACCAGCGCAGCATCGGGGTGGAACCGGACGGATTTGCCTCGCTTGCCCTGCTCGAACGCCTGCGCCACTAACCCCACCGTCGGAGCGTCGTCTCAGGGGGGGCATCGAGCCCCCCCGTTCGCCGACATTCCCGTTCCGGGAACGGGCCGCGCCCGGGGTTAAGTGTCGGTTCCACATGAAACACGGGTGCAGCGCGGCGCGGGTGCAACGTCGCAACGGGCGGGACGGTGACGCGCCGCGTCCGCCTTAACCCTCGATAATCTCTTCGGCCCGGCGCAAATCCACACTCACCAATTGCGACACGCCTTTTTCGCCCATGGTCACCCCGAACAGCCGGTCCATGCGGGCCATGGTAACGGCGTGGTGGGTGATAATCAGGAACCGCGTATCGGTCTGTTTGGTCATCTCGTCGAGCAGATCGCAAAACCGCGTCACATTGGCATCATCGAGCGGCGCATCCACTTCGTCGAGCACGCAAATCGGGCTGGGATTGGCCAGAAACACCGCAAAGATCAGCGACATTGCGGTCAGGGTTTGCTCGCCCCCCGACAGCAGCGACATGGTTGACAGCTTTTTACCCGGCGGCTGGCACATGATTTCAAGACCTGCCTCCAGCGGGTCGTCGCTTTCGACCAGCACCAGATTGGCCTCACCTCCGCCAAACAGGTGCTTGAACAGCATGACGAAATTCTTGTTCACCGTGTCAAACGCCGCCAGCAACCGCTCGCGCCCTTCGGAATTCAGGTTGGCAATGCCGATACGCAGCTTTTTCACCGCCTCTTCAAGGTCGGTCTTTTCCGTGTTCAGCGCGTCGAATTCGGCCTGGATTTCCTGTGCATCCTCTTCGGCACGCAGGTTGACCGAGCCAAGCGCGTCGCGCTGGCGTTTCAGCCGCGCTACGTCGGCCTCGATCATCCGGGCATCGGGCATTTTGTCCGGGTCGGCCTCCAGCGTTTCCAGCAGCGCTTGCGGTTCTACGCCGGTTTCCTCGAACAGGCGTTCGCGCGCGGCATCCACACCGGCGCTGGCCGCGTCGTTCACCGCTTCGGCGCGGGCACGTTCCTCGCGTGATTGCGCAGCGGCGCGTTCGGCGTCGCGCTCGGCCCGCTCGGCCTCGTGCAGCGCGGTTTCACCCAACGCCAACGCATCGCTTGCCGCTGCCAGCCGCGCTCTGGCCTTGTCCGCCGAGCCGGCCAGCGCCGCAGCCCTGTCGGCAAATTCCGCCGGTGCGGTCCTGGCGGTTTCCAGATCGGCCTCGCTTTGGGCAATCCGTTCCGCCAGCCCCTCAAGATGCGCCGCAGCCGTATCGCGGCGGCGCACCCAGTTACCCTTTTCGCGCTCGATCTCTTTGGCGCGCCGCACCCGGGCCTCGCCCTCGCGGCGCAGATCATCCTTGATAGAGCGCTTGGTCATCATGGTCATGCGCACGGCCTCTAGGGTGATCTTCTGCGCTTCCAGCTCGGCGCGGATCGCGTCCAGATCATCCAGACCGGCAATCGCCGCTTCGGCCTCGGCAACCGCTTGCCGCGCTGCCGCGCTTTCTTCGGCCAGCCGGTCAACCGCCATGACCAGCGTTTCAACCCGCCCTTCCCATACGTTCTGCTCGGCTTGCATCCGTGACAGGGCACGCGAAGCCTGCACCGCCGCCTCGTCCGCTGCCCGCCGTGCGGCCCGCGCCGCCTTGTCCGCCGCCTGCGCCGCGTCCACATCCGCGCGCGCCCGCGCGTGATCCGCCCGCGCCAGATCGGCCCGCGCCGCGGCCCCTTCGAACGCCGTGCGCAATTCCTCCAACCGGTTCATCTGCTGCAAGCGCAACGCCGCGCTTGACGAAGCATCCTCTGCCGCCAGCCGGTATCCGTCCCAGCGCCACAGGTCCCCCTGCAACGATACCAACCGTTGCCCGGGTTGCAATTCGGGCTGCAACCGTGCCCCTTGCTGGCGGGTTTCCACAAGACCGATGGCTTGCAGCCGCCGCGCGAGCACGGCCGGTGCCACCACCTCCGAGGTCAGCCGCGCGGCGCCCCCGGGCAGGGGCGCGTCGGTGTCGTAGGGGTGCAGGGCTTTCCAGCCCGAGCCGCTCTCGCCCTGCACTTCGGCCGCTTTCAGATCGTCGGCCAGCGCCGCGCCCAGCGCTGCCTCATACCCCTTGTTAACCTTGACCCGTGATAACAACTGGTCCCCGTCGCCCTGATCGCGCTCGACCAGCCGTTGCAGGCCCTGCACCTCGGCGCGCAAGGCCTTGGCCTCGCCGTCGGCCTCGGACAGCACCGCGCGCGCATCGGATTCGGCGTTTTGCGCGCTGGCCCGCTCGGCCTCGGCCGCACCCAGCGCCGTTTCGGCATCCTGCGCATTGCGCTTGCCGGTTTCGGCCGCATCGGCCGCATCCAGCACCGCCTGCGCTGCCTCGGCCTGTTTGGCTTTGGCCTCGTCCACCGCCTTGCCCGCCTGCTCAGCATCACTTTGCAACCGCGCGAAAAGCGAGCGCGCATCCTCCAACCGCCGCTTGGCCGACTGGTGGCGCGCCGCCAGCCGCGCCGCATCCTCGGCCAGTTGGTCATTTTCGGCCTCCTGGGACTGAAGCGCACTGGCCGCATCCGCCGCCGCATCGCTGGCCGCTGCCAGCTTTTCCTCGTGGCCCTGACCGGCCTTGGCCAGCGCCCCGGCTTCCCATTCAAGCGTCGCGATGGTCTCGTCCGCATCCTTGCTTAGGCCGGTTTCGCGCTCCAGATCCTTTTCGAGCAAGGCAATGCGCTCCTGCAACTCGACGATGCTTTGCTGCGCGCGCGCCTCCTGCTCTTTCAACGTGGCCTGCTCGACCTGAAGGCGTTGCAGAATCGCGGCGCTGACCGCTTCTTCCTCGCGCAGGGGCGGCACCTGTTTTTCCGCCGCCTCGCGCGCCGAGATCGCCCGCAGCGCCACCCCCTGCAACCCCGCCGCCGTGGATACGGCCTCGCGCAGGGCCGCATCGGCGGATTTATGCACCTCGGTCGCCTCGCGCCAGCGCCGGTACAGCAACAACCCTTCGGAGCGCCGCAACTCTTGCGCAATCTGGCGATAGCGCGCCGCCTGTCGAGCCTGCCGGGCCAGCGCCCGCAACTGCACGTCCAGTTGCTCCAGCACATCCTCGACCCGCATCAGGTTGCTTTCGGTGCCGTTCAGCTTCAACTCGGCCTCGTGGCGACGCTGGTACAGGCCGGAAATCCCCGCCGCCTCCTCCAGGATCCGCCGCCGCGCCTTGGGCTTGGCATTGATCAGTTCCGAAATCTGCCCCTGACGCACCAGCGCGGGCGAATGCGCCCCCGTAGAGGCATCGGCAAACAGCATCTGCACATCGCGCGCCCGACATTCCTTGCCATTCACCTTATAGGCCGAGCCTGCGTCACGGGTAATGCGGCGCACGATTTCCAGCGTATCCGAGGTGTTGAATGCCGCAGGAGCCAGCCGGTCGGCATTGTCGATGCTCAGGGTTACTTCGGCAAAGTTGCGCGCCGGTCGCGATTCGGCACCGGCAAAGATCACGTCCTCCATACCGCCGCCGCGCATCGCCTTGGGGCGGCTTTCACCCATGACCCAGCGCAGCGCCTCCAGCAGGTTCGACTTACCACAGCCGTTCGGCCCGACCACGCCGGTTATCCCCGGTGCAATCACCAGCTCGGTCGGGTCGACAAAGCTTTTGAAGCCCAGCAATCTTAGTTTCGTAAACTGCACGCGGTTTGCGCCTCGATTCTATTGACCCGCAAGGATTCCGCGCCTGACCGCCAGAGTCAACGCCAAACACCGGATATAGGCCGAAATGCGCGGTTATCCACAACATGTCGTTGTGTTTTCAGGCGTTACCGGCTAGGGCTGGGTAAAAAGGGGATAATAATGCACTTACTCGGGATCAGCGGCTCGCTGCGCCGCGAATCGTATAATACCGCACTGCTGGCCGAGGCGGCCCGCCTGTTCGAACCGGCGGTTTACACGCTGGCCGATATCAATTTCCCGCTGTTCAACGAGGATGACGAGGCCCAAACCGGCATCCCCGACGCGGTGCAGGCGCTTGATGCGCAGATCAGGGCCGCCGACGCGGTGGTGATCGCAACGCCGGAATACAATGCCAACATTCCGGGCGCGCTGAAGAACGCGCTCGACTGGCTTAGCCGGATCAGGCCGCTGGCATGGACGGGCAAACCCGTGGCGATTATGTCGGCTGCGGCGGGGGTGACAGGGGGCGTGCGCGCGCAGTATTCCTTGCGCCACTGCATGACCCCGTTCAACCCCGATATCCTGCAAGCCCCTGAAGTAATGATTGCCAGCGCCGCCAAGGCGTTCGACGAAAACGGACGGCTGCTCAATGACCGGTCAACCACGTTGCTTGGCAAACAAATGGCAGCCCTAAGGGCGCGGGCCACAAGCGCCTAGGGCGCAACGCGGCGCGGGTGCATGGCGGGCCACGGGCGTGACCTGGCCGCGCCGCGCCCGTTACTGCGCCTTTAGCACCAGATCGGGGGCTTTCATGTCCAGATCAGCGACCCCCAGCGGGCCATCCGGGCGGGCGAGGCGATAGCGCGTCACCCAGAACAGCCGGTCCTGCGCGCGGGTGATCGCCACATAGGCCAGCCGTTTCCACAACGGCACGCCGGCCTCCACCCGTCCGGCATTGGACGCCGCATACAAATCCGGCGCGAACACCTGCACATCGGGCCATTGTGACCCCTGCGCCTTGTGAATGGTCACCGCCGCTCCGTGCAAAAACACCGCCCCCATCCGCGCCGCCGAGGCCATCAGCGGTTCATCCTCTCCGGGCATTTCGATCTGGATGATCGAGGCCGCATTGACCAGCGGATCGGGCGCACCCATCACATAAACCCGCGCGAAACCGGGCTTTTTCCCCGGTCCCAGATACACCACTTGCGCGCCTTTAATCAGGCCGCGTGCCTCCAGATCGATTCGTTTCTTGCGGTGCTTCAGCGGCAATTCCACCCCGTCGCAGATCAGCGGCTCTCCGTTGAGCAACGCGGTTTCGGGGGCATCATAGGCCTTGCGAAAGGCGCTGATCAGCCGGATGCGCGTTGCATTGCGCCAGACCAGCACCGGCGCGCGCGCCATGGCCTGCGCATCGACGCGCGGCGTTACCACCACCCGTTCGTCGCGCGCTGCCGCCGCTTCGATCATGGTTTCGAACTGGTGAAAACCCAGCCCGGGGTCGCTAAGCGCATGGGCCAGATCAAGGATCGGGTTGTCGGCCGCCTGCCGGTGGATGCGGTGCAGCTCCATCTTGCGCCCCTCGGGCAGCTTGTCAAACGACATCGCCCCCGATTGCCCCACCGGAGCCAGCTGCGCCGGATCGCCAAACAGCACCAGCGTTTGAAAAATCTCTTTCAAGTCGTCGAGTTGCTTGTCATCCAGCATAGAGCTTTCATCGACAAAACCGATATCCAGCGGGTCGTCGCGCCGTTTCCAGCCGGTTATAAAATCCGAGCCGCGCAGCCCCGCCACCGCCAGCGCTCCGGGGATGGATTTATGCTGCGCATAGAATTCGGCCGCACGATCCAGCGCCGCGTCGGTCAGGCCCTCGACCTTGGGGCGCGCGGCATCGCCCGCCAGCCACTCCGCGATTTTCTCGTACTCCGGATCATAGATCGGCGTATAGATAATCCGGTGGATGGTGGTCGCCGCCACGCCCTGATTGCGCAGCACACTGGCCGCCTTGTTGGTCGGGGCCAGCACCGCAAGGGTTCGCTTGCCCTTGCGCGGGCGGCTTTCATAATCGCCCGAGACCGTCTCAACCCCTGCTGCATTCAACGCGGAGACTAAACGCGAGAGCAGCAGGGTTTTCCCCGATCCGGCCTTGCCCAACACCGCCAGCACGCATTCGGAGCGCGCCGTGTCGGCGGTCAGCATTTCGTTGTCCAGATCAACGCCATTGGCCCGCAGCGCTTCGGCTATGGTATCATAGGCTTGCGCCTGATCTTCGGACAAATTCATAGCGGCCCCGCAATTGCTATTGCGGGTTCATACCGTGAATTTCAAAGGCTGGCTAGGGCTAGGCAACCAGAATATCGTCTAGGCTGGTGCTCGGGAACGAAGCCTCGAACCAGCTTTCGGACAAGGCCGGATCCATACCGGTTTTGGCACAGATCTGCGCCTTGGCCTCCGCATCGATCGGCCACAGGCCGGCACTGATGGCCTCTTTGCCCGTGCCTTGGGTGCCCAGCAATTCGGGGGCCCAGCCGATGCGGCGATAAATGCTGACCATGCGTGCATCGAACACGCCAACGCAGCTATCCAGCCCGAACTGGATGCCCAGTTCAACACCGGCCAGCATCAACGAGGCCGCGACCTCTCCGGCCAGATGGCCCGCATTGGGCGACATGCAAAAACGGGTGCATTCCCAAATCAGCGGGCTAGAGAATTTCACCCCGTCGGTCAGGTGCGAAAAATGATCGTTGATCATCGTATCGCCGGTGGTCGGCAGAATGCGCATAGAGCCGCCATGGCTGCCGTCGGGCAGTTCAAAAATCACATAAAGCGGGTTGATCGCGTCGTATTCGTCGGTTTCAAACCCGTTTTCGTCTACCGAAACATCCCAGTTCAGGCGGGTTTTGAATTGATGCGCACGGTCTTTGAACATGCTGTCACGCAGTTTGGGGAATGCGTCGAGCGCGTCGGCATAGATGTATTTGATCATTTGGTTTAGTCTCCACAAGAATTGCATCGAACAGATGCGGTTCAAATCGTTAATAAACACTTAACAGTGGTACAGAACTGGTACGTTCAGCAGGGCCTAGAACGAAATAAGGCCCCGTGAAAATGCGGTGGTCACCGCGTGTATCGTATTCAAAGCGCCAAGTTTATGGCGCGCGGAATCAATATATACTCTTAACGTATGCTCGGAAATTTGCAACTTTTCTGCAATCTGACCGCGAGAAAACCCAAGCGACAGATATTTAAGCGTGTCGGTCTCGCGCGGGGAAAGGGACTGGGTTTCCCGGTCGCCTTCGGGGCACACAATATTGACCACCTGTTTATGAATATAGTGCGAAATCAACATCATATCGCGCTTGTTCTCGGCCGAAAACTTGGCCCAGGATGAATCGGATGCATCGTGGTTGATGGTAAACAGGGCAAACTGGCCGTTCGGGCCACGAATCGGGATCGACAGACCCTGATTGCCCACCCCTGCATCGACCGCCTCGCCCAGAAATTCGCGGCTGCCGCGACCGGACCAGTCCAGGCGCTTCCAGTCCATCGGGTGGAAATGCTGCAACGCCCCGCGAACAACCGGATCAACCTTGACATATTGCTGTTCCTGATAACGATCCATCCATTCGGGGGTATAGGTTAGCGCGGCGTAGGGGGCACCATCCAGATTGACCGCATGATAGATTGCATTGGACACACCATATGAATCGCGAAGCGACTCGATTAGTGTCTGAATATCATTTGGAGTTTGGCTTGCCTCCAGTGAATTCAGGAATGTCTCCAACTTTGTCACTTTGGCCACCTGAACCAGCTTCTGTTCCGGATAGTCTGCCCAACTCGGTTGCAGCCAAAACGATGGCATCGTCAAGATGTTCAGCCAGCGTCGTCATTTTGCTGTTCAAGGCACACCCGCGCAGGTCAGCCAAAACGTCGATCATCCACTCTTTGTTCACTGTATCACTCGCCAAGTTGAATTTTCAAGTGTCCGCCATGAGTTGTTTCTAGTTGCCGCCGTGTGTAAATTGATAATTATCAACTCTGCCGATATAAATATACTCCCCATATACTGCGAGGTTGCGCCGCATATCCTGTTGATTTGGTGTATATTTATGAAAACTGCGGCAAAAATAGCCCGAACCGGGCTGAGCAGACTGATTCGCTCAACCCGAAACGCGCCTAGCCGGCCCCGTCGCCATAGTGAACGACGTCGTCAAAAGTGCGCAAACCGGGGGTTGGCGCATTGACCAGCACCGCCATATTGCCCGGCTTGTGGGCATTTTTCAGCATTTTCATATGCGCGGCCGGGATCTGTTCCCACGGGAAAACCTCGGACATGCAAGGGTCGATACGCCGTTCCAGCATCAACTGGTTGGCCGCGCTCGCCTGCTTTAGGTTGGCAAAATGGCTGCCTTGCACGCGTTTCTGGTGCATCCAGACATAGCGCGCATCCATGGTCAGGTTATAGCCGGTGGTGCCGGCGCAAATCACGATCATGCCGCCGCGTTTGGCCACAAAGGTTGACACCGGAAAGGTCGCCTCGCCGGGGTGTTCGAACACCATATCGACGTTGACACCCTTGCCGGTGATATCCCAGATCGCCTTGCCAAACTTGCGGACCTCGCCAAACCATGCCTTGTATTCATCCGAATTGACCGGCGGCAACGCACCCCAGCAATCGAAATCCTTGCGGTTGATCACGCCTTTCGCGCCAAGGCTCAGCACAAAATCGCGTTTGCTTTCATCCGAGATCACCCCGATCGCATTGGCCCCTGCTGTATTGATCAACTGGATGGCAAAGCTGCCCAGCCCGCCCGAAGCCCCCCAGACCAGCACATTTTGCCCCGGTTTCAGGGTGTGGGGCCGGTGGCCGAACAG
>JALXER010000272.1 GCA_027069385.1 Paracoccaceae bacterium | reverse complement strand
CCGAAAAACCCAGGTCTACGCTGGACAGGATCAAGGCCAATGTGCCCGACCTGCCCGAACAGCCCCCCGAACCGGTAGAACTGACCGAGGAACAGGAACGCTTTCTGGCCATCGCGAAGCAGAAAAAACACGCCAAGCGCAAGATTGCGCTGGATACCGTGGTCGCGCCGCATCTGGATGTGAAACGCTTTGCCGCACGGTTGCTGGGCGGCGTGGTCAACAAGGATGTCACCGATGCGCTGATTGCCGCGCTGGATGATTGCGACGATGACGAAATGCGCGATGCGGTGCTGTTTTCGCTGGCCGCGCATGGTGCCAAATCCGGCAGCCTGCCCGAGGCGGCGCTTGCTCCGCTTCAGGCGTTGCTTGAATCGCCGCGCTCGGAAACCCGGGTTCTGGCTACGCGGGCCTATGGCTGGGTCGAGGATGATTTTGCCGAGGCAACCTTGCAAAAACTGCTGGAAAACCCCGATGCGCTGGTGCGGGTCGAGGCGGTCAGGGCGCTCGAAAATCGCGGCATTGCCGACGAGGCAACCTTGGCCGCGCTGCAAGACCCCTATCCGGGTGTCGGAGTGGCGGCGGCCCATGCGGTGGCCAGCATCCAGCGCGGTGCCGGTGTCGATGCGCTGGTGCAATTTGCAACGGCCAATGACGGCACCTATCGCCGCGACGTGGGCCGGTTGCTCGGGCAGTTTGCCCCCGATGCCGGCGTTGACGCGCTGCTGGCGCTGTTGTCCGACGGCAGCAAAAAGGTCTTTTGGCTGGTGGCGATCGATGCGCTGGCCGAGTTGTTTCAATACCCCCAACCCGACGCGCCGCAAAAAGCGGCATAAGACAAATCCAAATCCTGACGAGAGGAAAACCTATGAAACTGAATCTAACGAGCGCCCTTGCAGGGCTGGCCATGTCCGGCATGGCAACCACCGCTTTTGCCGGCGGATATGACGTGATCGATGTAACCGACGGTGGCAGCTTTACCGGCACCGTTTCGGCCGGTGCGTTCGAGGCCGATACCCGCACCTATACCATCTCCAAAGACCCGGAAATCTGCGGCGAAGGCAGCCGCGAGGTTCCCTTTGTCGAGGTGAACGACGCCGGCATGTTGATGAATGCAGTGGTGTTTCTGAACGATGTGGACGAAGGCAAGGCCTTTCCCGAAGGTCTGGACGCCCTGACCATCCATCAGGAACATTGCGAGTTTTCGCCCGCGCTCGGGGTGATTGCCAACCGGGGCGAGCTGACCGCGGTGAATGACGACCACACCCTGCACAACATCCACACCTATGAACTGATCGGCAATGCCCGTCGCACCGTGATGAACGTCTCGCAACCCGAGATGGGCGATACCGTCACCAAGGAAATCAAACTGCGTCGTGGCAACGGGATGAAGATCGAGTGCGACGCGCATGACTTTATGCATGCCTTTGTTTACGTCGCCAAAAATCCGTATTTCTCGGTGGTGGATGAAAACGGCCATTTTGAAATTACCGACATTCCGGCCGGCACTTACGAGGTGATGATGTGGCACGGTCTGCTGGGCGAGGTAGAAGTGGGCGAAATCACTGTTGACGCCAATGGCGAGGTCTCGATGGACCTGTCCTATTAACCGCGAAAGGGGCCGCTGCCGATGGCAAAGTTCAGGAAACCGAATGCGTTTGATGTCTTTGTGCTGGCAGGGGCGCTGGTGAATGTGGTGGTGGTGCTGCTGCTGGTGGGATACTGGTTGTTCCATTGAGGCGCGTCATTGCTGTCATGACCATACTCGCGATCGGGGCAGGGGCTTACGCAGCTTTTGCCCCGCGTAACCGCGGCATGGTTCATGTGCGCGGCGGCCCGGCGGTGCTGGGCTATGTCTATTATACCGGCCTGTACGGGCCGATGGCCTATCAGGTTGACGGGTTCTGGATCGACCGGTTCGAGGTGTCCAACGCCGATTACGCCGCTTTTGTGCAGGCCACCGGCCACGCACCGCAGGCATTTTGGGATGATCCCGAATTCAACCGCCCCGACCAGCCGGTCACCGGCGTGCGCCATGACGATGCGGTGGCGTTTTGCGCGTGGGCGGGCAAGCGGCTGCCAACCGAGATCGAATGGGAAAAGGCGGCGCGCGGGCAGGATGGGCGGATTTACCCGTGGGGCAACGCGCCGACGCTGGAACTGGCCAAGCTGGATGGCGATGCGCCTGCGCCGGTCGACGGCTATCCCGGTGATGTCAGCCCTTATGGTGTGCGCAACATGGCCGGAAACGTGGCCGAGTGGGTGGCCGATACGCGCGTGGCTCGGGCCGGCCAATGCCGCGATACCAACGCCGCACCGCGCAACGCCACGCCGGAGATGAAGCAGCTACTGGCCGAACTGGCCGCGGCCAATGGCGGGGTGTTGCCCGCGCTTTGCAGCGCGCCCGCCGCGCTGGATGAAAGCATCCCCGGAGAGCCGTGCGCCTATATCAAGGGCAACAGCTGGGACGGGCGACCCCATATGACGGTGGCCAGCAACCGGCTGTGGGATTACACTAACAGTTACGCGGAATTCGTGGGGTTTCGCTGTGCAAAAGGGGAATGACATGGTGGTAAATCCGGCAATCGACAAGGGCGGGCGCGCCAGTTCCGCGCCGGTGGCGATGCAGCGCATACTGGTGGCGCTCGATCAGTCCGACTATGCCAATAATGCCATGAAACAGGCCACGCGCCTGTGCGATGGCAGGATCACCGGCATCCACGCCTATGCCGCCAGACTGCACGACCGGCGCTTCAAGCAGATGGAGGGCGGGTTGCCCGAACGCTATCAGCGCGAAAGCGAGATGGAGCATCAGCGCGAGGTCCATCAGGACCTGATCGGCATGGGGCTGGGGCTGATTTCCGACAGCTATCACGATGCGGCGGCGGCCGTGGCCGAGCGGGCAGGCCTGCCCTTTGCGCGCCTAAGCCCCGAGGGCAAGAACTATGCCTGTCTGCTGGAGGCAATGCAAACCGGCGAACATGATGTGATGTTCATGGGTGCGCTGGGCCTTGGCGCGGTGGCCGGCTCCACCATCGGAACGGTGGCCGAACGGGTGGTGCGGCGCGCGCAAATGGATGTGTTCGTCGCCAAAGACCGGCGGATCGATATTGGCGACGGGCCGATTGTGGTGGGGATGGACGGTTCGCCAAAATCCTTTGGCGCGCTGATGACCGCGCTCGACATTGCCCGACGGCTGGGCGCGAGCGTGCATGTGGTGGCGGCCTATGACCCGTTTTACCACTATGTGGCCTTTAACAAAATCTCGACAGTGCTGGACGAGGAGGCGGGCAAGGTTTTCCGCTTTAAGGAACAGGAGCAATTGCACGAGGAACTGATCGATGACGGCATTGCCAGGATCTATCAGGCGCATCTGAACGTGGCCCGGACCGAGGCCGCTGCGGCGGGGGTGTCGGTGGTGTGTGAACTGCTGGCGGGCAAGCCCTATCAGGCGATCAGGAAATATGTGGAGCAGGTACAGGCCAGCCTGTTGTTGCTGGGCAAAACCGGCGTGCATGCGGATGACGGGCTGGATATCGGCGGCAATACCGAAAACCTGCTGCGCATGGTGCCCTGCCATGTCTGGGTTGGTATGGCCGAGCATTATCCGGCCTCGGATGTGGTCGCCGAAGAAACCATCATGTGGTCGGACGAGGCCACCGAGATGATCAACCGCGCGCCGGAATTTGTGCGCGCTATGGCGCGAACCGGCGTAATCCGGCAGGCCCAGAAAGAAGGGCACACCTTTATTACCACCCGATTCGTGCAGGACGTCATGGGCAAAATGATGCCCGGCGGTGGTGGCGATGATGCCGCGCCGCAAAGCTTCGAACGGCTGGAATGGACGGCCGATGCCCGCGCGATGCTGGCAAAAATTTCCGATGCAAGCCTGCGCGAGAACATCGAATTGCGGGCCGAGAAATCGGCGCGGCGCGATGCGTGCGCAACCGTGCAGACCGGCCATATCGAACCGTTCATGGTCGAGGCGACGTTGCAGGACAACGCGGCGGGCGCTATCGAATGGCGCAGCGCCTCGCTGGCGCGCCTGAACCGCGTGCCCGAAGCGTTTCGCGATCAGGTGCGCTCGGGCATTGAAAGCTTTGCCCGCAAGCGTGGCATCACGGTGATCGATGCACAGATCGAGGACGAGGCATTTGCCAATGCCCGCATGGCCATGTGCCCCGAGCCGAAAGCCGAGTAAATGCCCGTCGATGCCCCCTATCTGGTTGCCCTGAACCTGACCGAGCGCTGCAATCTTGCCTGCGCGCATTGCTATCTTGATGCAAAGGTTCTGAAGGAAGGTGCGGTGGATGAACTGGGAACCGAGGACCTGAAGCGGGTGCTGTCCGAGATCGCCCAAACCGGCCCCGAAGCCATGGTTGTGCTGACCGGTGGCGAACCGATGTTGCGCCGCGATTTGCCCGAACTGGCCCGCCATGCCGATGATGCGGGGTTGATGGTGGTGGTGGGC
>JALXER010000271.1 GCA_027069385.1 Paracoccaceae bacterium | reverse complement strand
TGCGGGCGGTATGGGGGCGGAACGCCCCCATACCGCCCGCAGGGCGGCCCGGCCCAACTGAAAGGGTCTTGCCGGCTTGCCGGCAACGGCCGTTTCAGGCGGGAGCACCCCTGACCCATGCGCAAGGCGGGGCTTGCATTTGGCTGCGGCAAAAGCCAGATTGGGCCACGCAGCTTCTGGATAAAACTTTGGACCTTTACCTTACTTCTCCCGATCACACAGCAGCACTTGCGCGTGCCATGGCCCCGCGGCTGGCCCCGGGGGACGTGCTGTTGCTTTCCGGTGATATCGGCAGCGGGAAATCGCATTTTGCGCGGGCGTTGATTACCGCGCGCCTCGAACCTCTGGGCTTGCAAGAGGACATCCCCTCGCCGACCTATACCCTGGTGCAGACCTATCAGGCGGGGGATGTCGAAATCTGGCATGCCGATCTTTATCGGCTTTGCGACCCTGCCGAGGTGAGCGAACTGGGCCTGACGGATGCCTTTACAACGGCGGTATGTCTGGTGGAATGGCCCGATCTGCTGGGGGATCTGCGCCCGCAACGCCGGTTGGAACTGCACTTTACCCCCGTTGCGGATGACGCAGATCAACGACAGTTGCGCCTTGTGCCGGTCGGCGCGGGCTGGGCATGGCTGCAAGGGGTGCAGGATGTTTGATCCTTGCACCGGTCCGCGCATCATGGCCCTGCCGGTCGGGGTGGATTTTGCCAGCGCTTTTCTGCACGGGCTTGAAACGCGCATGCACGGGCAGCCATTGCAAAACCGCGCCTTGGTCCGGATTTACGTTAACACGCGGCGCACCGCCCGCCGGTTGAACGCCTTGCTGATGCAGGGCGAGGCCAAAATTCTGCCCGATATCCGCGTGATCGACGATCTGGCCTCGGAGCCGGGCTTGCTGCTCGGACCGGCCAGCGACGCGCTGGCGCGCCAGTTGGCGATTGCCGAACTGGTGCGGGCCTATCTGCAACAGGGCGAAGGGGCCGCGCCGCGCGCCATGGTGTTCGATCTGGCGCAATCGCTGATCGACCTGCTGGACGAGATGGACGCCGAAGGCGTGGCCTATGCCGCGCTCGAAACCGCATCGCCTGCGCACCTGTCGGTGCATTGGCAGCGCAATCTGGCCTTTTTGTCGATCCTGAAAACCTATCTGGACAATCTGGAGGGCGAAACGCAGGGCGCGGCGGCACGTCAACGCCTTGCACTGGCGCGCCTTCGCCAGCAATGGCAGGAATCGCCGCCGCAGCATCCGGTCATCATTGCCGGTTCGACCGGTTCGCGCGGCACCACCACCGAATTCATGCGCCTTGTGGCCAATCTGCCGCAAGGGGCGGTGGTGTTGCCGGGGTTCGATTTTGATATGCCCGACGAATTGTGGCCTCTTTTGGGGCAAGAACACCCGCAATACGGCTTTCGCGCCCTGTCCGAGCGGCTGGATTTCGACCCCGGAACGGTCACGCAATGGCACGATACCGGCGCTGCCTCGCCGCCGCGTAACGGGCTGGTTTCGCTGGCGTTGCGCCCCGCTCCGGTTACCGCGCAATGGCTGGCCCAGGCCCCGTCGCTGTTGCCCGATCTGCCGCGCGCCTGCGCCCCCCTTACCCTGATAGAGGCCCAGACCCCGCGCGCCGAGGCCGGTGCCATCGCGCTTTGCCTGCGCAAGGCGCTGGATGCCGGCAAGCGGGCCGCGCTGGTAACCCCCGACCGGATTCTGGCGCGGCGGGTTACGGCGGCGTTGCAGCACTGGAACATCACCCCTGATGACAGCGCCGGACACCCTGCGCCGCTGACTCCGCCCGGGATGTTCCTGCGCATGATCGCGGCGCTGTTCGGGCAGGACCTGACGCCGCTGGCGCTGGTAGAACTGCTTAAACATCCGCTATGTGCGGGGGCCGATCGCGATACCCGGGCCGCGCATCTGTCGCTGACCCGCCGACTGGAAACCCGCCATTTGCGCGGCGCCGATCCGGTGGTTGACCTTGGCGGGCTGGTTAGGTTTGATCCGGCGTGGATCGGCTGGCTGCACGGCCTGCTTGCCGACCTGCCCAAGGCCGCTGATACCGGCGTTGCGCAATGGGCCACCCGCCACCGCGCGCTTGCCGAGGCCCTGTGCGCCGGTGCGGGGCGCGAAACCGGCTCGTTTGTCTGGGAAAAAGAGGCGGGTGCGGTGGTGCTGAATGTGCTGACCCGTCTGGAAACGGTAACCGGTCAGGACCGGCCCTATACCGCAGCCGAATACCGCGCCCTGTTCCAGCATCTTTTGCAACGCCAAGAAGTCCGCGACGATCCGCGTCAAAGCCATCCGGATATCGCCATCTGGGGCACGCTTGAAGCGCGGGTAAACAGCGCCGATCTGGTGATACTGGCGGGGTTGAATGACGGGGTATGGCCGCGCAGCTCGGGGCAGGATACATGGCTGAACCGCGATATCCGCGACCAGATCGGCCTGCCCCAGTTCGAGCGCCGCATCGGCCTGTCCGCCCATGATTTTCAGCAATCCCTTGGCGCGTCCGAAGTGGTGCTTTCGCGCGCCATTCGCGACGGAGAGGCCCCGACCGTTGCCTCGCGCTGGCTTATGCGGTTGCAAAACCTGCTGGGCGGCATGGGGCATGCGGGCAAGGCCGAACTGGCGGCGATGCGGGCGCGCGGCGAAACGCTGCTGGCGCAGGCGCGCACCCTTGACCAGCCCGAATCTGCGGTTGATCCGGCCCCGCGCCCTTGCCCCGCGCCTCCGGTTGCGGCGCGGCCCGACCGGCTGTCGGTGACGCGCATCGAAACCCTGATCCGCGACCCCTATGCGATATATGCCTATTATGTGCTGAAACTGCGCAAGGCCGGACCGCTGATGGTGGTGCCCGATCCGATGCGCAAGGGTATTTGCTTTCATCGGGTTCTGGAACGCTTTGTCGATGAAACCCCGCACGGGCTGGACAATGCCGCGCAGGTATTCGACGCGGTGCTTGACGAGGTGCTGGCTCCGGTGCCATGGCCCGCGACCCGTCGGCTCTGGCGGGCCGGATTTGCCGAAACCAGGGACTGGTTCATCCGCACCGAGGCCGAGCGCCGCGCCATTGCCCGCCCGTACCGGCGCGAGGTCGAAGGGCAACTGGCCCTGTCGCCCGATTTTACCCTGACCGCCAAGGCCGACCGGATCGATCTGGGCGAGGACGGGCTGGTGGCGATCTATGACTATAAATCGGGGACAAAGCCAAGCCTGAAACAGCTCAGGGAATTTGCCGTGCAATTGCCGCTGGAAGGGGTGATCGCGCAGGCTGGCGGCTTTGACGCCGTGCCCGCCGCCACGCGCATCCATCTGCAACTGGTCTATTTTGGCGGCAAGAAAAGCATGCAAACACTGGAACCGGATTTCGACGTGATGGACCAGCCGCTGGAGCGCCTGAAACAGAAAATCACCCGCTACCGGTTGCCCCATACCGGTTTTGGCGCGCGCATCCGCCCCGAACTGATTGGCTATGCCAGCGACTATGACCAGCTTTCGCGCTTTGGCGAATGGCAAGAAGACGATCCGGTCAGCGTGCAGGTGATCCCATGAGCAACGCGCATATCGGGCAGGCAAATGCAGCGCAGGTGCGGGCGGCGCGGCCAAAGGTCTCCAGTTGGGTGACCGCCAATGCAGGCTCGGGCAAAACCCGGGTGCTGGCCAGCCGCGTTGCGCGCCTGTTGCTGCTGGGCATCGCACCGCAGAAAATCTTGTGCCTGACCTTTACCAACGCCGCCGCCGCCGAGATGCAAAACCGCCTGTTTGCCCAGTTGGGCGACTGGGCGATGTTGCCCGATGATGCGCTGCGCGATGCGCTGGCCTATCTGGGGGAATCCCCGCAAGACCCCGCGCAGCTTTTGCAGGCGCGCACCCTGTTTGCGCGGGCGCTGGAAACCCCCGGCGGGCTGAAAATCCAGACCATCCACGCCTTTTGTGAATCGATCCTGCACCGGTTTCCGCTCGAAGCGGGGGTGTCGCCCGATTTCAGCGTGCTGGACGACCGCCGCGCCAAGGCGCTGCGCGCGCAGGTGCTTGACGAAATTGCACAGGATCACCCGCAGGTGTTCGATGCGCTGGTTGCGGTGCGGGGCAGTAATCCGGGCGGCTATATCTACGAGATCCTGAAACAGCAGCACCTGTTCACCGCGCCGTTCGACCGCGCTGCCACCGCGCAGGCGCTGGGCATTTCTGCCGACCTGACCGAGCGGGGCATTCTGCAAGCGGTGGTCGAGGGGCTGGGGGATGACACGCTCGACGAACTGGCAACCCATCTGGCCACCGGCGGCTCCAAAGACATCAAGGCCGCGCAGTGTCTGGCGCAAAGGGGCACCTGTAGCGATGCGCAGGCGCTCGACATGCTGCAAGACGCCTTTTTGATCAGCAATGGGACGGCCAAGGCGGCGCGCGGCTTTCCGACAAAGGATGTGTTTCAGGCATACCCCCCCGCGATCGATCTGGTCGCCACCCTGAAAACGCGGGTTGAACAGGCGCGCAACCGGCGTATTGCGCTGGCGGCCTTGCCTGCCAGCAAGGCGCTGCACGACTTTGCCCTTGAATTTCTGACGCGCTATAACGTCCATAAACAGGCGCTGGGCGCACTGGAATTCGAAGACCTGATCCGCAAGACCGACAGGTTGCTGCGTGACCGCGAAATGGCGCCGTGGGTGCTGTACCGGCTTGATAACGGCATTGATCATATTCTGGTGGACGAAGCGCAGGATACCAGCCCGATCCAGTGGGATATCATCGGGGCCCTGGCGCAGGAAATCTATGCCAATGCGGGCGACGGGCGGTTGCGCACCCTGTTTGTGGTGGGCGACGAAAAACAGTCGATCTTTTCGTTTCAAGGGGCCGATCCGGCCGAGTTCGACCGGATGTGCGCGGCGTTTACAGAAAACCTTGCCGCCATTGACCAGCCGTTGAAACGGGGTGAATTGTTATACTCTTTCCGCTCGGCGGCGCCGGTATTGCAACTGGTGGACAAGGTGTTTGACGGCAAAATGGAGCATCGGCCCATCGATGATGACCGCCCCGGCCGGATAGAGCTGTGGCCCTTTCCCGACCCGCAACAAGCCCCGCCGCCGCCGCCATGGTATGCGCCGGTGGACCAGTTGCCGCAAAAAGATCCGGCCTTGGTGCTGGCCATGCAGGTGGCGCGCAAAGTCGCCGATCTGTTGCAAGGCGGGCAGGTGCTGCCGGGCACCGGTCGCCCGATCATGGCGCGGGATTTCCTGATTCTGGTGCAGTCGCGCGGGCCGTTGTTCCATGCGGTGATCAAGAACCTGAAATCGCTGAATGTGCCGGTTGCGGGGGCCGACCAGTTGGTGGTTGCCGATGAATTGCCGGTCAAGGACCTGCTGTCCTGCCTGCGCTTTGCCGCCAGCCCCGGGGATGACCTGTCGCTGGCCGAGGTGCTGCGCTCGCCGTTGATGGATGTGGACGAGGCCAGCCTGTTCGCGCTGGCCCATAACCGGTCGGGCAGCCTGTGGCAGGCGGTGCAAGGCGCCATGGACGCGCCGATGCTGCATGACCTGCTGGCCCATGCGGATTTTGAGCGCCCCTTTGAACTGCTCGAACGGATTCTGACCCGCCATGACGGGCGGCGCAAACTGGTGGCGCGGCTCGGGCCCGAGGCCGAGGACGGAATAGACGAATTGTTGGCCCTTGCGCTGGGCTATGAGCGCGACGAGATTCCCAGCCTGACCGGCTTTCTGGAACGGGTGTTCAGCGAGGAAATCAAGGTCAAGCGGCAGATGGATGATGCCAGCAATCAGGTGCGGGTGATGAGCATCCACGGTGCCAAGGGGCTTGAAGCGCCCATCGTGATCCTGCCGCAGTCCGTCAAGCAACGAAACAATGACAGCCACCGGATTCTGCCCTTGGGCGATGTGGCGGTTTGCGATGTGCCCGAAACCCAGTCAGAAGGTGCGATGAAAAAGGCCGTCGAGGACCAAAAGGCGCTGCGGCGCGCCGAAGAGGACCGCCTGTTATACGTCGCCCTGACCCGCGCCGAAAGCTGGTTGATTATCGCCGGTCACGGCAAGCGGGACGGAAAGTCGGTTAACTGGTACGACCCGATAGAAAATGCCATGCAGGCGCTGGGGGCCGATCAAACGCCCGACGGGCTGGTCTGGCAACACAATTGGCCCGAGCCGCTGGAAACCGCGCCCCGAACACAAGCCGCCCCGCCCCGCACGGATGATCCGGTGCGCTATGCGCCGGTGGGCGCGCTGACCAAGCCTCCGGCGTTGTTGCGTCCCTCCGATCTGGGTGGCGGCCACGGGGGCGGTGATGCCGGTGCCGATCCGGTCGGCGCGCTGTTTGGCACCCATCTGCATTTGCTGCTGGAAACCCTGCCCGACCTGCCCGCGGCGGATCGCGAGGGCGCGGCGTGGCAGATTTTGCGCAATGCGGGCGACTGCTCCGACCCCGAAGCGGTGGTTTCGCAGGCAATGCGGGTGCTGCAAACCCACGCGCTTGCGCCGCTATTTGCCGATGATGCGCTGCGCGAAGTGCCGGTGTTTTTCGAGATCCCCGGGCTGGGGCCGTTTTCGGGCCGGATTGATGTGCTGCTGGTGGGGGACGATATTACCGTGGTCGATTTCAAATCCAACGCGAATCCGCCCCCGACCGCTGCACAAACTCCCGAGGCCTATCTGCGCCAGATGGGGGCCTATCGGGCTGCGGTAGCCCAGATATGGCCCGACAAGCCGGTGAAAACCGCCATATGTTGGACCCATAACGCGGATTTGATGGAAATTCCGCAAAACCTGACCGATCGCGCGCTTGAAAATGCCCCTACGCCTTGACGAAGCCATTCGGGAAACATAGTTTGAGCAAGAACTAGAAACATTCATATTCTTGCAGGAGTGCAATTCATGGCAACCGTAAAAGTAACCGACGCAACTTTCGAGGCCGAAGTGCTCGATTCAGATGTACCCGTAGTGGTGGACATGTGGGCCGAATGGTGCGGCCCGTGCAAAATGATCGGCCCGTCGCTGGAAGAATTGTCCGAGGAATACGGCGGCAGCGTGAAAATTGCCAAGCTGAACGTGGATGAAAACGGCAATGTACCGGCACAGCTGGGCGTGCGCGGCATTCCGGCGCTGTTCCTGTTCAATGGCGGCAAGGTCGTGGCCAACAAGGTCGGCGCGCTGCCCAAAGCCGCGATCAAAGGCTGGATCGACGAGTCGATCTAACCGCGCATTCGCAACGAATTTTATTAAACCCCGCAAGGTTTTGCGGGGTTTTTTGTTAGGGATTGTGACTAAAATTGATATTGTTTTACGGTTGAATTCGTGTCAGTATGGTCCGGATTGATTGCATGGCATAGGAGTCTCAGCATGGCTGATTCTGTTTTTGATACGAATATCGATACCGACGAAAACCAATCGGGGTATCAGAACCCGTCACGACATGCCGTGCAGGATTGGGATGCGGGTACTCAACCGGTCGCTGATGTCGACGTGGTCGAGATAAACGATTCAATCAATTGGGGCCGTGCCAACCAGTCGCAGATGTATCGTAGCGATGTTGTCACGCAGCCGGTCAGCGACCCGGATATCGGCAGTTCGATCATCAGCGACAAGGGTAACACCGATACGGTCGATGTGGGCGAACGCGATAACGGCCCGATTCACAAAGACAAAGGTAGCACCGGCACCGTTGATGTCGATACGCAAAGCAAGGTTGCAAACCTGCCCGTAAGCGATGGCGATGGCTCGGGATTTGCGGTAAGCGACCGTGACCAGACAAGTTCGGCAAGCCCTTCAGCGTCGGGCGGGCTGCCCTCGGCCACCCTGCCGGTTTTCACCAATGACGAAATCGCCCACCAGCTTACCCATGATTTCAATACCTATTGGGGTTCGCCTTACGCCTATACCGCGTTCGCGGTGGCACCGGGCGGAACGATCACGGTTGACATCGACGCGTTGAATGCGCCGGGCCAGACGCTGGCACTGGCAGCACTGGATGCGTGGACGGCAGTAACCGGGATCAATTTCTCTACGGTTGGCTCGGGCGCGATGATTACCTTTGATGACAACGCCGGCGGCTATAATGCCTATGGCGGTCGCGTGACCGGTTCGGGCACCACGACCTATACCTCCGAGGTGATGATCACCACCGGTTGGATCGACCTTTACGGGCATGGCCTGAACAGCTATTCGTTCCAGACCTATATGCACGAGATCGGCCATGCGCTGGGCCTTGGCCATGCGGGCAATTATAACGGCTCGGCCAGCTATGCCGAGGATGGCACGGGTGACAACCACTATCTGAACGATTCGTGGCAGGCTTCGGTCATGTCGTATTTCGATGTGAACGAAAACACCTATATCGACGCGGACAAGCTGTACCTGTCAACCCCGATGATCGCCGATATTCTGGCCATGCAGGTGCTGTATGGCACTGCAACCAGCCTGCGCACCGGCGATACGGTTTATGGCGAAGGCTCTGCCGTTGGTGGTTATTACGGCGATGCAATTGACAAGGACCGCGCCTTTACCGTCATCGACAATGGCGGCAACGATACGATCAATTTCCGGTCTGTCTCGGGTGACCAGCATGTTGACCTGCATGATGAAACCATCTCGGATGTCGGCGGTTGGACAGGCAATATGGAAATTGCCCGCGGCACGGTTATCGAGAATTTCCTTTCGGGTTCCGGTAACGATACGGTTGATGGAAACGAGGCCGACAACCTGATCAGGGGCGGTGCCGGCGATGATTTGATCAACGGGTTCGAAGGCGATGATTATCTGAAGGGCCAGCAGGACGATGATGAAATCAACGGTGGCGACGGCGATGACAGGCTGTATGGCAATATCGGCAAGGACAAGCTAAGGGGCGACGACGGCAAGGACGTTCTGAAAGGCGGCAGCGGCAATGACATGCTGTGGGGCGGTGATGGCGCTGACAAGCTGATCGGTGGTAAAGGCGGTGACAAGCTGATCGGCGGTGCCGGTGCGGACAAGTTTATCTTCCAGGTCGATTCCGGCATCGATGTGATCCGCGATTTCGAGGATAATGTCGATATCCTTCGCCTGAATGACAGTATCTGGGGCGGCGGTCTGACCGAACAGCAGGTTATCGATACCTATGGCGGCCATAACGCGCAGGGTTGGGTGACGCTCGACTTTGGTGGCGGCGACCGGATTGTGTTCCAGGGGATTACCGACGCGAATGATCTGGTTGACGATCTGGTTATTTTCTAGGATTGATCGTCGCAGCCTGATACCGGCATTGACGGGTTTACCCCTATCGGAGGCCCCGCATGGAATATGTGAGCCCGCTACCCCAGGTTCTGGTTGACCGGTATCGGCGCTGGAAAGCCGGCCCTTTCATCGAGCGGCAGATCGAGCATGAAATGCTGGCAAGTCAGGGCCAGAAGCCCGAGGCTCTGGTTATTTCGTGCTGCGACAGCCGCGTCCATGCGACCTCTATCTTCGGGTCCGAAACCGGCGAGTTCTTTATCCATCGCAATATCGCCAATATGGTGCCGCCTTTTACGGTGGACGAGGTGCATCACGGCACGTCGGCGGTCATCGAATTTGCGGTGATGACGCTCGAAATCAATCATATCATCGTGTTGGGCCATTCCCAATGCGGCGGGGTGCGCCATTGTCACGATACCTGCACCGGCGAAAAACCGGTAGCGGGGTACAGCTTTGTGGATGACTGGATGGAAATTCTGCGCCCGGGCTATGAACGGGTGCGCCATATCACCGACAAGGCCGAGCGGATCCGTGCGCTTGAACATGCCGGTGTGGTGCTGGCGCTGGAAAACCTGATGGGCTTTCCGTTTGTCGAGCATTCGGTGAATAACGGGGCGTTACAATTGCACGGCCTGTGGCACAGTATCGGCGACGGCGTGCTGGAGATGTACGATCGCAAAACCCACGGATTCGTTTCGCTGGCATGAAACCACGGGCCAAAATACGGCTGTTTGTCGATGCGGCGCTGGGGGATAATCTGGTGGTTCCGCTCGATCAGGCGCAGGCGCATTATCTGTTCGGGGTGATGCGACAGACGGTTGGCGGGCAGGTGCGGCTGTTCAACGGGGTGGATGGCGAATGGCTGGCCGAAATCGTGCAGGCGGGCAAGCGCAAGGGGCTGCTTAAATGCGTGCAGCCGGGCGCGCCGTTGCAACTGCCCCCCGACCTCTGGCTGGTTTTCGCGCCGGTCAAAAAGGTCCGGACCGCGCTGATTGTCGAAAAGGCGGTGGAAATGGGGGTGGCGCGGCTGCTGCCGGTGCTGACGCGCTATACCAACGAACGTTTCAACACCGACCGGATGCGCGCCCATGTCACCGAGGCGGCCGAGCAATGCGGCATCACCTATGTGCCCCGACTTGAAGCGCCGCAAAAGTTCGAAACGCTGATGCGCGGCTTTCCGGAACAGCGCCGAATCCTGTTTTGCGATGAATCGCTGAACGCCGAGCCGGCAGTCGCGGCTTTGGCGGGGCAAAGCGTTGGCCCGTGGGCGGTTTTTGTTGGCCCCGAAGGCGGGTTTGCCCCCGAAGAAGCGCAAACTTTGCGCGCATTGCCCCGCACGACGCCGGTCACCCTTGGCCCGCGTATCCTGCGCGCCGATACGGCCGTGGTTGCCGCCCTGACCGCGTGGCAACAGGCCTTGGGCGACTGGCAGTGATTGCGCAGGCCTCGGCTGCGGATGCGCCCGCACTTGAAGCTTTTCTGGCCCGCAATTTTGCGACCACCATGTTTTTGCGCGGTAATCTGCGCGATTTCGGGATTGGCAATACCACCGCCCCTTATGCGATGCGCTATTTCATGCAGCGTAACGGGGCGGAGATAACCGGCGTCGGGGCCGTGGCCAATAACGGTACGCTAATGGGCCATGCCCAACATGACCTTGGCCCGATCGCCGCCCATATGCGCGCCGCGCTCGGGCCGATAATGGTGCCCGCGGTGCTGGGTGCGCAGGCTCATGTGGATACGCTGGTCAACGCCTTTGGCTTGCAGGACAGGCCGACGCGAATGCAGGAGCAGGAGCCGCTTTTCGCCCTTGAACTGGCGCAGCTTTGCCTGCCCGAAACCAATACCACCCTGCGCGCCCCCGACCCTGCCACCCGCCCGCTGCTGGAAAGCTGGACCTATGCGTATGAATTGGAGGTACTGGGCGCGACCCCGGGCGCAAAGACGTGCGATATGGCCATCCAGTCGGTTGCGCGCCAGATAGACACCGACCGGCTGCGGGTGCTGTTTGACCACGGGCAAGCGGTGGCGAAAACCGCCTTTACCGCGGTGCTGCCCGATTGTGTGCAGATCGGGGGCGTATACACTCCGCCGGATCTTCGCGGTCGCGGCTATGCCAAATCCGCCGTTGCGCAGCATCTGGCCGAGGTGCGCGCCAACGGGGTTGCAAAGGCGGTGTTGTTTTCGGCTTCACCTTCGGCGTCAAAGGTGTATCGTGCAATCGGGTTCCGGCAAGTCGGCACCTATGCCATTACTTTGTTCGCGTGATCCAATGTCGCTTTTTCGCCCCCGAGCCATGACCACCCTGCACCGCTGGCGCGAGCCGTTGGTTTATGGCGTTGCCCTGCTTGGCGGGTTGCGGGTGTTGTGGATCGGGTATCGCTATGAAAGCTGGGTCATGGGGGTGCTGGGGCTGGGGCTGACCGGCGCATTCGTGACTCTGCTTTATATTGCGCTGGTTCGGGCGGGCCTGCGCAGCACCACCGACGGCCCCGGACTGGTAGAGATCGACGAGCGCAATATAACCTATCTGGCCCCTCATCTTGGGGGTACGGTTACCATTGACAGCATTCGCAAGATCGATATCTCGCCCAATCGGGTCGGCGGGCATAGTTGGGTTTTGTATCATACCGAAGGCACGCCGCTGCTGATTCCGTTTGCCGCCGCCGGTGCTGACGGGTTGTTAGAAGCATTCAGCGCCTTGCCCGGAATGCGTCTTGAAACCATCCGGCGCGCCACCGGCAACAAGGCGCTGGAAATCAAAACCGTTTGGGTACGCCCTAACTGAATATCCGGCCCATGGCGCGGCGGAATTTCTTGATGCGCGGAAACCACCACAAAATCACACCGGAAAACGCGAAAACGATCATCGCGATGCTGGTGATATCGGTTAACAAGGTGCCGAACAGATCGCTGGGCCAGCCGCGTACATGCAGCCATTTGAACAGGCTTCCCCAGTAAAACTTGCTGTCGACCAGATCGCCGTCGGGCGAATAGGTTTTACGGTGAAAGGTTGTCTTTGTATAGTAATGACCGGTTTCGCGGCTGACAATCAGTTGCGCGTCGGGCATCTGGAGGATGTAAACCGGCCATTCATGATACATGTCACTGCTGATCGCACCGACAGGGGTATCGGGCCACAGGGTTTCGGCCAGATGTTTTGCCGCGTCAAGATCGGTGATGCGGGCGGTTGGCCATTCTTCGAACTGCGCTTCGTCATAGGGGGTTGATTCCAGAAAGGCAAACACGGTGCGGGCGTGATTCAGATAAAAACCGGTAAAGCCCACAACGATAATCAGTGGAAAGATCAGGATACCCAGCCAGGCGTGCAGGGTGCGGGTAAATTGCCAGATGGCGGCTTTGCCGGGTTTTTTCATGGTGGCCTCGGGTGGTGGAATGCTCGGTTTTTTTACGCCAGCCAACCTGTCAAAATGCTGACAATGGCGGTCAGGTTCCTGTTACACCGAATCACCTATGGTTAAAAGCATAGGGCGGTTGCCCTGCCTCGAAAGCATTTTGCAAAGGAAAGAAAATGGACAACGAAGAAAAAGGTATGACCCGCCGCAAGGCATTTGCCCGTCTGGGCGGTATTGCGTTGGCGGCCTATGCGGTTCCGGCCGTAACCACCCTGTCGATGGCGCAGGCCGGCTCCAGTGGCCCCGAAGGCTCGAGCACCCCCAGCGCCCCCGAAACCCCGAGCACGCCCGAAGTGGCCAGCGGCCCGAGTTCCTCGGGGGGCAGCGGTGGCGGTTCTACAGGTCGCACCGAACGCGCCCTGAAACGGCGCAAGCGCCGGGCCTGTGGCCCCGAAGACCTGAACAACCCCGATTATGTGGCTTGTCTGATTGAACACGGGTTTACGACACCCTGACCTATACCCCTGCGGGCCTATCCGGCCTGCAGGGGTTTGCCGATGAGGGCAACTCTGTTAAGTTGCGTCTGTTCGGGCACAGATGGTGGTGGTGTAATAATGTCTAATGTTCAAACCTTGAAATTTAACGGGTTAACCGCCCGCGTTGCTCTTGGCGTCGATGCGGCGTTCATTGCTGCGCTTGAAACGGTTTTTGCCCATTGGGCCTATACGCTTTCCAATCAGGGCAGCACGGATGCCTTTGCGCAAGTAACGCTGGAAAATCACAAATACCGGGTTTCTTCGCCGTTTATGGCCGAAGACCTGTTCTATGACGATCCGGTGAATGCCGTGTGCCGTCTGGTGGTAGAACTGGCCTGGGCGCAGTTGCGCGAACACCCCGATATGTTGTGCCTGCACGGTGCGGCTGTTGAAATAAACGGCCGGCTTGTGGTGTTTCCCAGCACGCGAAAGGCGGGCAAAAGCACGCTTTGTCTGGGGCTGATGGCCGCCGGAAACAAGGTGTTTACCGACGACTTTTTGCCGCTGCAAATCAATAGCGACGACATTTTGTGTGGCATATCCCAAGGGATTTCAACGCGGGTTCGCCTGCCCCTTCCTGCCCGGATTGGCCAGCGGACAAAGCGGTTTTTCGACCGGCAACCCTTTGTCGAGAATGCGCAATACCGTTATGTGGCCCCCGACCCGTCGCACGCCGCAAGCAATGCCGAGGCCGCGCCGCTGGGTGCGCTGGTCTATCTTGAGCAAAAGGCCGGTTCGCCACCGGTGCTTGAACCGATCGACCGTTCCGAAGCCCTGACCGCGCTGATCCGTCAGAATTTTTCGCGTGCGGCCAATGCGGCAACCATTCTGAACGTGCTGACCATGGCCGTGCGCACCACCCAGTGTTACCGGCTGCAGTTTGACGATGTGGATGAAGCGGTTGACCTGATCAACCGTCATTTTGGCGAATGGACCGAACCGCTGGCCCGTATCTCGGGGCAGGATTTCAGCCCAGCGCCTGCGGCAGATGATGGTGGGCAGATCGAGAACTGGCAAACTGCGCAACTTGTCCGCCACCCCGGCGTAACTGAATCGATTGTGGACAATAAACGCTATCTGTCGGGGCGCAACGGCCGCAGTATCCTTTATCTGAACGAGGGGGCGGCCACGATCTGGCATCTGCTGGCCGAGCCGATCGACGTGCCTGAAATTGTCGGCTTGCTGCAAGCCGCCTATCCCGAGCAGGACCCGACCGGTATCCGGCAGGATGTGCTGGACACCATGGGTTCGTTTGTCGGGCACCATCTGGTTGCCCGCGCCGATAATGACGACGCCCAAATTCCGGTCTATACTGGGGCCGATTCGACCCGAACCCCGAACCCGAGCAGGCAAAGCGCCAATGGATGACAAACACCTGACAAGACGACAAGCGTTGCGAAAGCTGGGATTGATTCCGGCGGCGCTTTATGTTGCGCCGGTGGTGGTTACGCTTAGCTCGGCGGTAAGGGCAGGGTCATCGCCCTCTACCCCCGAGGTACCAACC
>JALXER010000270.1 GCA_027069385.1 Paracoccaceae bacterium | reverse complement strand
ATGAAATAGAGGCCGACTGGCTGGTGGCCTGTGACGGAGCCAATTCTCCGACCCGCCGGATGCTGGGGCTGGATTTCGTCGGGCGGGTGTTCGAGGATAATTTCCTGATCGCCGATGTGATCATGAAGGCCGATTTCCCGACCGAGCGCTGGTTCTGGTTCAACCCGCCCTTCAACCGTGGCCAGTCTGCGCTGCTGCACAAACAGCCCGAAAACGTCTGGCGTATCGATCTGCAACTGGGCAACGACATTGACGCCGAAACCGAGAAAAAGCCCGAAAACGTGATTCCGCGCCTGAAGGCGATGCTCGGGGATGACGCGGAATTCGAGCTGGAATGGGTGTCGATCTATACCTTCCAGTGCCGCCGGATGAAGGATTTCCGCCGGGGCCGGGTGATCTTTGCCGGTGATGCCGCCCATCAGGTCAGCCCGTTTGGCGCGCGCGGGGCCAATAGCGGCTTGCAGGATACCGACAATCTGGCGTGGAAGCTCAAACTGGTGATAGAGGGGCAGGCCCCCGAACGCCTGCTGACCAGCTATAGTGTTGAACGGGTGCACGGGGCCGATGAGAATATCCTCAACTCGACCCGTTCAACCGATTTCATCACCCCCAAGTCGGATATCAGCCGGATGTTTCGTGACGCGGTGCTGGACCTGTCCGAGCATCACCCCTTTGCCCGCCCGCTGGTCAATTCGGGGCGGCTGTCACTGCCCTGCACCTATGACGGATCACCGTTGAACGGGCCGGATGACCCGCAAATGCCCGCCGCCACCCGCCCGGGCGCGCCCGCTGTGGATGCGCCGCTGGACGATGGCTGGCTGATGGACAGGCTGGGCGGGCGGTTCCAGTTGCTGGCCATCGGAACAGATGTTCCCGACACGCTCAAGGCCGACGGCATTACCGCCAGCACCCTGCACCTGCCCGCCACGCCCGAAATCTCCGCCCGCTATCTGGGCAAGGCCAAAACCGGCGTCTATCTGCTGCGCCCCGACCAGCATGTCGCGGCGCGCTGGCAAAGCTTTGACAAGGATGCGGTGATTGCCGCCATCAACACCGCCACCGCAAGGGGGGACAAATAATGAGCGACCTGAACACCGATCCGAACATCCCCGACCCCGACGATTTCTATCAGGAACTGCTGGCCCTGCACGAAGGCCGGACCAAAGAACAGAGCGACGCGATCAACGCGCGCCTGATCCTGCTGCTTGCCAACCATATCGGCGACCGCAATGTGCTGTCACAAGCCATGGCCGCCGCCACATCAACCAAAGGATAACCCCATGAAAATCGAACGTATTCATCACGTTGCCTATCGCTGCAAGGACGCCAAGGAAACCGTCGAGTGGTATGGCAAGATGCTTGATATGGACTTTATTCTGGCGATTGCCGAGGATCACGTGCCCTCGACCCACGCGCCCGACCCCTATATGCATGTGTTTCTGGATGCCGGTCAGGGCAATGTGCTGGCGTTTTTCGAACTGCCGACCCAGCCCGAAATGGGCCGCGACCCCAACACGCCGGTCTGGACACAGCACCTTGCCTTCAAGGTGAAAGACCGCGATGAACTGCTGGCATTCAAAGACCATCTGGAAGCCAACGGCGTCGAGGTGCTGGGCGTTACCGACCACGCCATTTTCCACTCGATCTATTTCTTTGATCCGTCGGGTCATCGCCTTGAACTGGCCTGCCCCGACCCCGAAGAAGACGCCATGCTGGCAAAGCTGGACGCGGTCAAATGGGATATGCTGAACGAGTGGGCCGAAACCAAAAAGGCCCCCAGACACGCGGCATGGATGCACGAAAAAGAACTGAGCGACCTTTAGCGTAAAAGGGATGACCTTAGCCGGTCATCTCCTCCCAGAACTTTTTGACCCGGCTGAAAAAGTCTTGTCCGGCAGGGTTGTTGTCTTTGGACTCGGCCTCGAACTCGCGCAGCAATTCCTTTTGCCGTGCGGTCAGGTTAATCGGAGTCTCGGTTTCCAGTTCGATATAGAGATCCCCCGCACCGCCACCGCGAAGCGCCGGCATCCCTTTGCCGCGCAGCCGAAGCTGCTTGCCGTTTTGCACACCGGCCGGCACCTTGACGCGCGAACGACCGCCGTCGATGGTCGGGGCCTCGATCTCGCCGCCCAGCGCGGCCGTGGTCATGGAAACCGGAATGCGGCAAAACAGGTTGGCCCCGTCGCGCTCGAAAATCTGGTGCTCCCTGACGTCGATAAAGATATACAGATCGCCCGAAGGGCCGCCGCGCAAGCCGGCCTCGCCCTCGCTGGCCAGCCGGATACGGGTGCCGGTTTCAACCCCGGCGGGGATATTGACGCTAAGCGAACGGTCTTTCTTGACCCGCCCCGCGCCACCACAAGCCCCGCACGGGTTTTTGATGGTCTGGCCGCGACCGTGACAGGTCGGGCAGGTACGCTCGACGGTAAAAAAGCCCTGCTGCGCGCGCACCTTGCCCATACCGACACAGGTGGGGCAGGTTTCCGGCTCGGCACCGCCATCGGCCCCGGTGCCGCTGCAACTGTCACAAGCCACCGAACCGGGCACGGTGATGGTGGATTGCTTGCCCAGATATGCCTCTTCCAGCGTCACGCGCAGATTATAGCGCAGGTCCTGCCCGCGCGTGGCCCGCTGGCCACCGCCACGACGCCCGCCGCCGCCCATGAAATCGCCGAACAGATCGTCGAAAATATCCGAGAACCCGCCGCTGCCAAAGCCCGGATGGCCACCCTGCCCGGCCGAGGCACCGGTCCCCCCTTCAAACGCCGCATGGCCATAGCGGTCATAGGCGGCCTTTTTGTTGGGGTCTTTCAGGATATCATAGGCCTCGTTCACTTCTTTGAACTGCTCTTCGGCCTTGGGGTTTTGCGTGTTCTGGTCGGGGTGAAGTTCCTTCACCTTGCGGCGGTACGCCTTTTTCAGATCGGCGTCGGAAGCCCCCCTGGAGGCCCCCAAAATGTCGTAATAATCGCGCTTGGCCATCTAAAACGCCCTCACAGTTTAAACGAAACAGCCCGCCCGAGAGGGGCGGGCTGTTCTATTGAATGTTGCCGGATTAGGATTTTTCGCCCTTGTCGAGATCCTCGAAATCGGCGTCTACCACATCGTCATCCGAGCCTGCTTCACCCGCATCGGCTTCGGCGGCGGCTTCGGCGCTTTCAGCCTCGGCCTTGTAAATCGCCTCGCCCAGTTTCATCGCGGATTCGGTCAGGTCCTGGGTCCGGGTCTTGATGGTTTCGGCATCGGTGCTTTCATCCTCGAGCGCTTCTTTCAGGTTTTTCACCGACATTTCGATCACTTCGATCGTGGTCGGGTCAACCTTGTCGCTATGCTCCTCTACCGATTTCTCGGTCGAGTGGATCAGGCTTTCAGCGGCGTTGCGCGCCTCGATCAGGTCGCGTTTTTCCTTATCCGCTTCGGCATTTTCCTCGGCTTCTTTCACCATCGCTTCGATGTCGGAATCGGACAGACCGCCCGAGGCCTGAATGGTGATTTTCTGTTCTTTATTGGTGCCTTTATCCTTGGCCGAGACCGAAACGATCCCGTTGGCGTCAATGTCGAACGTCACCTCGATTTGCGGCATGCCGCGCGGTGCGGGCGGGATTTCTTCCAGATTGAACTGACCCAGAATTTTATTGTCCGCAGCCATTTCGCGTTCACCCTGGAAAACCCGGATCGTCACCGCATTCTGGTTGTCCTCGGCGGTAGAGAACACCTGCGATTTCTTGGTCGGGATCGTGGTGTTGCGATCGATCAGGCGGGTAAACACGCCACCCAGCGTTTCGATCCCAAGGCTCAGCGGTGTCACGTCCAGCAGAACCACGTCTTTGACGTCGCCCTGCAAAACACCGGCCTGAATGGCCGCGCCCAGCGCCACAACTTCGTCGGGGTTCACACCTTTATGCGGCTCTTTGCCGAAAAAGGCCGAGACCTCTTCCATGACTTTGGGCATGCGGGTCATACCGCCAACCAGAATAACCTCGTCAACGTCGCCCTTGCTCAGCCCGGCATCTTTCAACGCGGCGGCACAGGGTTTCAGCGAAGCCTTGATCAGGTCGCCCACCAGCGATTCCAGCTTGGCGCGGGTCAGTTTGACCACAAGGTGCAGCGGCTGGCTGGTTTTCGGGTCCATGGTGATGAACGGCATGTTGATTTCGGTCTGGGTGGCCGAGGACAGCTCGATCTTGGCTTTCTCGGCGCTTTCTTTCAGACGCTGCAGGGCCATTTTGTCGTTCTTCAGATCAACGCCGTTGTCTTTCTTGAACTCTTTGGCCAGATAATCAACGATGCGCATGTCAAAGTCTTCGCCACCAAGGAAGGTATCCCCGTTGGTCGATTTCACTTCGAACAAGCCGTCGTCGATTTCAAGGATCGATACGTCGAAGGTACCGCCGCCAAGGTCATAGACCGCAACGGTTTTGCCGCCTTCTTTTTCCAGCCCATAGGCCAACGCGGCGGCGGTCGGCTCGTTGATGATGCGC
>JALXER010000269.1 GCA_027069385.1 Paracoccaceae bacterium | reverse complement strand
GCCCGCCACCGCCCCGGTGCGGGTGGCGCCGCGCCAGAACAGCCCGCCGATCAGGCTCGGGATGACCTGCGCGGTGCCTGCAAAGGCGATCAACCCGATAGAGGCCAGCGCCCCCGACCCGCCGGTCAGGCGAAAGTACAGATAGCCCAGCATCAGAATACCGGCGATAGACAGGCGGCGCGACATCAGCAGCACCCCGCGCACGTCGCCGCTGGTCTGGGTGCGGGCCTTGGTCAACGACAGCCACAGTGGCACCACGATATGGTTCGACACCATGGTGGACAGGGCAATCGCCGCGATGATCACCATCGAGGTTGCCGAACTGAACCCGCCCAGAAAGGCGAACAGCGCCAGCCCGTCCTGCCCCTGGCTTAGCGGTAGTGACAGCACATACAGGTCGGGGTTGGAACCGGCGGGCAGAATGGCGTTGCCCGCAATGGCGATGGGCAGCACGAACAGGCTCATCAGCAGCAAATAGGCCGGAAAGGCCCATGATGCGGTGCTCAAGTGCTTTTCGTCGGCGTTTTCCACCACCGTGACCTGAAACATGCGCGGCAGGCTGATGATCGCGGCGGCGGACAGAAAAGACAGGGTAATCCAGCGGCTGGAAAAGATGTTATCGGTATGCAACATCCCCGGCGTGGCGCGGGCGAAAATATCGGTAGGACCGCCGCCAATCCCCCAGACCACAAAAACGCCCACCGACAGCAGCGCCAGCAGTTTGACGATGGCCTCTATGGCGATGGCGGTAACGACGCCGTGGTGGCGTTCATTAGCGTCCACGTTGCGGGTGCCAAACAGAATGGTAAACGCCGCCAGCCCGACCGCCACCCAAAGGGCGGTGGTATTGCTGCCCTCGCCCGGGGTGAATACCGAAAAGCTGAGGGTGATCGATTGCAGTTGCAGCGCGATATAAGGGGTAGAGCCGATCACCGCCAGCAAGGTGACCAGCACCGCCAAAGTGGCGCTTTTGCCATAGCGCGACGACAACAGGTCGGCAATCGAGGTAATGCGCTGCGCCCGCCCGATGCGCAGCAATTTGCGCAACAGCCACCACCAGCCGATAAAGACCAGCGTCGGGCCAAGGTAGATCGTGACGAATTCCAGCCCGTTACGCGCCGCCGACCCGACCGCGCCGTAAAAGGTCCAGGCGGTACAATAGACCGAGATCGACAGCGTGTAGACGAACGGAGAGCGCAACCAGCCCAGCCGCTCGCGCGAGGCGCGGCGCTCGGCCCAGAAGGCGATGCCGAACAGCATGACCACATAGCCAAGGCTGACCACCAGCAGGGTGTTGAACGAAAGCATCAGCTTTGATCGAGCCGCCGCGCCATGCGCCGGGCGGCGATGACCAGCAGGATCCAGACGCCGAAGATATAGACAAACGGCACCGGCAGGCCAAACAGCATGCCGTCGGTGGCAAATACCGTGATGAACGGAGAGGCCAGCAGAAACGCCCCGAGCAGCGGCAGGATCAGCGCCGCGTCGCGGATCTTGCGCCGCCGATAGGCGCGCTCGGCCAGATCGGGCGGTTCGTTATCCGTCATTAAGCAAGGCCAGAATACTGCCGACGATCTCGGTGTTTGAAAACGGTTTGGTCATGAACAGGTCCACCCCGATTTCGGTGGCCATCTGCCTGTCGCGCGCCTGCCCTTTGGCGGTCAGCATCAGCACGCGCGGGGGTGAGGGCAGGGCGCGGATATCGCGTAGAATATCAAACCCCGAGCGGTTGGGCAGCATCACATCAAGGATCACCAGCGCCGGTTCCAGCGTCTGGATGCTGGCAAGCGCGGCGGCTCCGTTGGATTGCGCATGCACGTCCAGCCCCTCGCGTTCCAGCAAAAAGGTCAGGGATTCAACGATGTTAGGTTCATCTTCAACGATCAGAACACGCAATTGCGGCATGCAGTACCCCCTAATTCTGACCAAGACTATCCACCTTGCACTTGGCAGAGCAAGGAAAATTAGCCCTCGTCGCCCAATATTTGCGGTTCCGAGCGGGCCTTGCAGCCCTCGCGCGGGCAAATCCGGCAGGAAATCCCGATCGGTTGCGGGGCGCAAAGCGGCGGGAGCCAGTCGCCCAGCCGGTCTTGAAAGCCCACCGGAATCAACAGCATGGCTGAATGATAACGCGCCGGGGTGCCGATGGCCGGCGCGTCCTGGGCCAGCGCATGGCTTAGTGCAATAAACCGCTTTTGCCCGGGCAGTTCGACCAGCGCGCTTTGCACGGTGCCGGGGTGCGAAAACGCCTGAAACAGCGGCCAGAGCGGGCAAGCGGCCCCGTGGCGCGGCAGCGAGAAATCGGCCAGCGGCCGGCGCGCCAGCGTGCGTCCGGCGGCGTTGGCAATTACCAGCCCGATCTGGATGCCCTCCTTGCCGTTCAGGTGGGTCAGCCGTCGGAACACGGCGTGCAGATCAACGCCGTACATCCGTGCCAGCGCGGCGGGGTCATAGCGCAGCTTTTCGGCGCTCGGCCGGAATTCGGCCAGCGGCATTTTTTGCGCATCGGCGGCATAATCGACCATGGCCTGCTGCGCCAGACGGCGCGATTCGGTGCTGTCCAGACCGGAGTCCCCCTGCAAGACCTGCGCGATGGTGGTTGCCATTTCTTCGGCGTTGGCCTGCGGGTGCGCGTCGATCTCGGGAAAGCGGAAGTCGTGACGTTGCAGGAACCGGTCCAGCGCCTCGTCCGGCGTGGCGGTACCGGCGTTCTGGTCGGTGGCATGGTCGAAATATCTGCTTAGCGCCTGCGCCGCGTCCGACAGTCGGCGGCTTTCCTCGTGGATGATCACATGAAAGCGCGCCTGCTTTTCCGGCTCGATATCGGTGATGTTTTTCAGGATGTTAGAGGTCGAGCGGATTACGGTGATATTGGACAGCATCGAATGCAGGCTTTCGGCCAGAAACGGGTCGTGGGTCAGGCGGTCCGACAGGGCGGCGATGGCGGTTTCCTGATCGCGGGTTTGCCGATAGAGCGCGGTTGTCAGGCGCGCCCAGCCCGGAAAGCGGGTGGTCAATTCGTCAATCGCGGCCAGTTCGGCGGCCTGTCGGGGCAGGTGCGCGGCGGCCTGACGCAGCTCGGCAATCAGGGCCGATTCGACCCCGTCCGAAAGGGTGCCCGGCGGCACGCCCAACACCCGCGCGATGCCCAGCAACACCTTGCCCGCCACCGCACGGCGGTTGTGTTCGATCAGGTTCAGGTAGGATGCCGATATCCCCGCATCGGCCGCCAGCGCCTTTTGCGTCATGCCCGCCTTGCGCCGCTGTTCACGAATACGGGTCCCGGAAAGAGATTTTCGCATGGAATATCAAGCCTTTGCTGCACTGCAATGCAAATTTGTTTACATATACTTAAGTTTAGTTAACAAACAATTTACAAACTTTTTGCGTAAACACAATAAGTTATTGCAAAGTTAACTTGAAGCGCGACAATGCCCGCAGGGCAAAACGCCTAGTCGATTCATCGACATTCACCGACACGAATGGGAGGTTATTCATGTCAAATCTTATACTAAACCGTCGCAAGTTGCTTAGCACGGGTGCCGCAGTTGGCGCCGGGTTGAGCATGCCGACGATTCTGACGGCGGCCAGCCATGCAGGGTATACCAATGCCCCGAACGGCAGCACCGTTACGCTTGGCTTCAACGTGCCCCAGACCGGCGCTTATGCCGACGAGGGTGCCGACGAATTGCGCGCTTATCAACTGGCCGTCAAACACCTGAACGGTGAAGGCGACGGCGGGATGATGAACACGTTCTCGTCCAATGCATTGCAGGGCAACGGGATTTTGGGCAAACAGGTTACCTATGTAACCGGCGACACCCAAACCAAGTCCGACGCAGCGCGCGCTTCGGCGCAATCGATGATCCAGAAAGACGGCGCGGTGATGATCACCGGCGGGTCTTCCTCGGGTGTGGCGATTGCCGTGCAGGGCCTGTGCCAAGAGGCCGGCATTATCTTTATGGCGGGTCTGACCCACTCTAACGACACCACCGGCAAAGACAAAAAAGCCAACGGTTTCCGTCACTTCTTTAACGGGTATATGTCTGCGGCGGCACTCGCACCTGTGCTGGCTGACCGGTATGGCACCGATCGCAAGGCCTATCACCTGACGGCTGACTACACCTGGGGCTGGACGCAGCAGGCATCGATTGCCGCCGCGACCGAGGCCACCGGCTGGGAAACTGTTGCAAACGTGCTGACCCCGCTGACCACCACCGACTTTAGCTCTTACGTTGCGCCGGTGCTCAACTCGGGCGCCGATGTGCTGGTGCTGAACCACTACGGCGGCAACATGATCAACTCGCTGACTTCTGCTGTGCAGTTTGGCCTGCGGGACAAAATGGTCAACGGCAAGCAGTTCGAAATCGTTGTGCCGCTTTATTCGCGTCTGATGGCCAAAGGGGCCGGTGAAAACGTGAAAGGCATCTTCGGTTCGACCAACTGGCACTGGTCCTTGCAGGACGAGGGTTCCAAGGCATTCGTTCAGAGCTTTGGCCAGGAATACGGCTTTCCGCCGTCGCAGGCCGCCCACACGGTTTACTGCCAGACCCTGCTTTATGCAGATGCGTGCGAACGCGCCGGCACCTTTAACCCGTGCGGCGTAGCCGAGGCGCTCGAGGGCTTCCAGTTCTCGGGTCTGGGTAACGGTGATGTGGAATACCGCGCCGATGACCACCAGTGCTTCAAGGACGTGCTGGTTGTGAAAGGGAAAGAAAACCCGACTTCCGAATTCGACCTTCTGGAAGTTGTCGAAGTAACGCCGCGTGCGCAGGTTGAATACGAACCTGACAACGAGTTCTTCGCCGGCGGTTCCCTGGGCAGCTGTAACCCGGGCATGTAGTTTCCCCCCTCGGGGAACCCTTCCGGTCGCGTTAACCTGTTTAATGCGGCCGGCTTTTCTGCCATAAGCGGTCAAAATCACTAAACGGAGCGGGCCAAAGCCATGGACGCCATTTTTCTGCAAATTCTGAACGGTCTGGACAAAGGCAGCGCCTATGCGCTGATTGCGCTGGGCCTTACGTTGATTTTCGGCACGCTGGGCGTGGTCAATTTTGCCCACGGTGCCCTGTTTATGGTCGGCGCGTTTATCGCGGTCACCTTTTCCAAGGTGCTTGAAATTTCCAAGGTGACCGTGGATCCGGACAAGGTTGATTTTCTTGGCAATCCGGCCAAGATCAAGGTGCCTTATGTGGTGGACTGGTTCGGCAGCTTTGGCGACTGGATCATCGATTATACCATTCCGATTTCGCTGCTGTTCGCCATTCCGGTAATGATCCTGATCGGCGTTATCATGGAACGCGGCCTGATCCGCCATTTTTACCATCGCCCCCACGCAGACCAGATTCTGGTGACCTTCGGGCTGGCGATTGTCATGGGAGAGCTGATCAAGCTTTGGTTCGGTTCCGAATCGATTCCGGTGCATGTGCCCGAAGCCTATAAAAGCGCGCTTGATATCGGGGTGTGGTTCGGGTTTGAGCCCGGCTCGGTGATTTATCCGAACTGGCGGCTGGTGTATTTCTTTTTCTCGGTCATTGTGCTGTCGGGGGTGTTTGCGTTCTTGCGCTTTACCACCTTTGGCATGGTGGTGCGCGCCGGTATGGCCGACCGCGAGACCGTCGGCCTGCTGGGGATCAATATCAACAAGCGGTTTACCATCATGTTCGGCATTGCCGCGGCGGTGGCCGGTACTGCGGGGGTGATGTATACGGGCGTGAACAAGCCGGTTTTCCATATGGGGATGGATTTTCTGGTGCTTAGCTTTGTGGTGGTGGTTGTGGGCGGCATGGGCAGCCTGCGCGGTGCCGTGGCGGCGGGGTTCCTGCTGGGTATCCTTGAAAGCTTTGCCTCTATGCCGCTGGTCAAGGATGCGATTGCAGCCATTGGCCTGCCCAGTATCGACCAGATTATCATTTACCTTGTGGCAGTGGTTATCCTGCTGGTGCGTCCGCGTGGCCTGATGGGCAAAGCCGGCGTGATGGAGGACTAGACCATGGTACGTTTCAACGACAAGCTGACGCTGTTGATCTTCACCGCTCTGGTGCTGGCGGCACCGCTGATTCTGGCACCGACCGGCGCGGCTTATCCCGACCTGATGCAACGCTTTGCGATCTACGGGATTTTCGCGATCGGGTTCAACATCCTGTTCGGGCTGACCGGCTATCTTTCCTTTGGCCATGCGGCGTTTCTGGGGGTTGGGTCTTATGCGGCGATGTGGATGTTCAAACTGCTGAGCATGAACATCATTCCGGCGCTGATCCTGTCGGTGATCATCGCGGGGCTGTTTTCGCTGGTGATCGGCTATATCAGCCTGCGGCGCTCGGGGATCTATTTTTCCATCCTGACACTGGCCTTTGCCGAGATGAGCTATAAGATGGCCTATTCGGTGCTAACGCCCCTGACCAACGGCGAAACCGGCTTGCAACTGGCGCTGGACGATCCGCGCATTCTGGACGGGGTGCAGGCGCAGGATTCGCTGCCCTCGACCAACCTGTTCGGCTTCGAGATGAAAGAGGTGTTCTGGAACCCGCATATCTTTGGCTATGACCTGCAATTCAACTATGGCTATTACGTTTGTGCCATCCTGTTGATCCTGTCTTTCTATATTGCCATGCGCATTTTCCGCTCGCCCTTCGGGCTGATGCTCAGGGCGGTGAAAACCAACCAGACGCGGCTGAACTATACCGGTATTTCCTCGCGCCCCTATACGCTGGCGGCCTTTGTGATCTCGGGAATGTTTGCCGGTCTGGCCGGGGGCTTGCTGGCCACCATGGACCCGTCGGTCGGGGCTGAACGCATGCAATGGACCGTGGGCGGCGAAGTGGTGCTGATGGTGGTGCTGGGCGGTATGGGCACCCTGATCGGGCCGTTCCTTGGCGCGATCTTCATCAAGTATTTCGAGAATATTTTCTCGAAGATCAACGAAGGTGTGGTGCATGGCTGGTTTGCCTATCTGCCCGACTGGGCCGACAATCTGCTGGCCGCGATCGTTTCGCCCTTTGTGGGCAAGGGCTGGCATCTGACCTTGGGTCTGTTGTTCATGATCGTGGTGATCTTCCTGCCCGGCGGGCTGGTTGACGGGGGGCGGCGGCTGTTCCGCTGGGTCATCCGCGCCGATAAAAAAGACATAGGAGTGTGACCCATGGGTATTCTTGAGGTCCAGAACGTCAACAAGCATTTCGGCGGATTGCATGCGCTCAACAATGTCAATCTTAATGTCGAGCAAGGCTCGGTTCATGCGCTGATCGGCCCCAACGGGGCGGGTAAATCCACTTTTCTGAATTGCCTGATCGGCAAGCTGAAACCCGACACTGGCAGCGTGCTGTTTGACGGCCAGCCGGTGCTGGGCAAGAAACCGCATGAAATCAACCAGCTTGGCGTGTCGCGGGTGTTCCAGACCCCCGAGATTTTCACCGACCTGACCGTGTTGGAAAACGTGATGATCCCGTGCTACGCGCATCGCGACGGCCCGTTCAGGGTCAACGCCTTTGGCCGGGTGCGCAAGGATAAGGGCGTGCGCGATCAGGCCGAGCATATGCTCGAGGATCTGGGTATGAAGGAAAAGATGCACGCGCATTCCGGCTCGTTGTCGCGCGGTGACAAACGTCGCCTTGAAATGGCGATGTGTCTGGTGCAGGAACCCAAGCTGCTGTTGCTCGATGAGCCGACCGCCGGTATGGCGCGGGCCGATACCAACAACACCATTGATCTGCTCAAGCATATCGGAGAGACCCGCAACATTACCAAGGTGATTATCGAACACGACATGCATGTGGTGTTCAGCCTTGCCACCACCATTTCGGTACTGGCACAAGGCGCGATCATTGCCGAAGGCCTGCCCGACGATATCAAGGGTCACCCGAAGGTCCGCGAAGCCTATCTGGGGGAGGCCGAAGTATGAACGACAAAACCAACAAACCCGCCTATCTGTCCGTCCACGACATTCACGCCTATTACGGCGAAAGCTATATCGTGCAGGGCGTTTCGTTCAACATTCACGAAGGCGAAATTCTGGCGTTGCTGGGCCGCAACGGTGCCGGCAAGACCTCGACCCTGCGCACCATTGCGCGGCTTGATGATCCGGGCCTGACCAAGGGGGAAATCCACCTCGACCACCAGCCGTTGCACGAAATGAGGGCCTATCAGGCCGCGCAGGCGGGGGTTGGCCTGGTCCCCGAGGACCGGCGTATCATTCAGGGCCTGACCGTCGAGGAAAACCTGAAACTTGCCCAGATCGCGCCGCCCCATGGCTGGTCGATCGAACGGATATTCGAGCTGTTCCCGCGCCTGAAAGAGCGCCGCAAGCAGGAAGGCACCACGCTGTCGGGTGGCGAACAGCAAATGCTGGCCATCGGGCGCGCCCTTGCCCGCGATCTGAAGCTGCTGCTGCTTGACGAGCCTTACGAGGGGCTGGCACCGGTAATCGTTCAGGAAATCGAGCGCACGCTGCTGGAGATCAAAAATCTGGGCATCACCACCATTATCGTTGAACAAAACGCCATCGCTGCGTTAAAATTGTCGGACCGCGCGGTCATTCTGGACACCGGACAGGTGGTGTTTGACGGCACGGCGCAGGAAGTGCTGGACAACGAAGCGCTGCGCGAAGAATATCTGGCAATCTGACAAAGCCGCAAAACAGGGAAATCGACATGGCACAAACCACTTATCCGCCCTCGAAAGAAATCGTAGAAAACGCGTTTGCCGACGCGGCTACCTATCAGGAAATGTATGCGGCCTCGGTTGCCGACCCCGATGCGTTCTGGGGCGAGCAGGGCAAGCGGCTCGACTGGATCAAGCCCTATACCAAGGTGAAAAACACCACGTTCGACCATGACAGCGTGTCGATCAAGTGGTTTGAAGACGGGGTGTTGAATGTCTGCGCCAACTGCGTTGACCGCCATCTTGAAACCCGGGCCGATCAGGTCGCGATCATTTGGGAGGGCGACGAGCCGACCCAGGACCAGCATATCACCTATGCGCAGTTGCACGAACGTGTCAGCAAATTTGCCAATGTCCTGAAAGGGATGGGGGTGAAAAAGGGCGATCGCGTGGTGCTCTATATGCCAATGATTCCCGAGGCGGCCTATGCCATGCTGGCAAGCGCGCGGATCGGGGCAATCCATTCGGTGGTGTTCGCCGGGTTTTCGCCCGATGCGCTGGCGAACCGGATTAACGACAGTGGCGCAAAGGTGGTGATTACCGCTGACCATGCGCCGCGTGGCGGGCGTGCAACGCCGTTGAAATCCAACACCGATGCGGCGTTGCTGCACTGCGATGACCACGTCAAAATGCTGGTGATCCAGCATACCGGTGCACAAACCACCTGGACCGAAGGGCGCGACTTCTACCTGCACGAGCTGGAAAAAGACGTTTCCGCCGATTGCCCGCCCGAGCCGATGAACGCCGAAGACCCGCTGTTTATCCTTTATACCTCGGGTTCGACCGGCAAGCCCAAGGGCGTGGTGCATACCACTGGCGGCTATCTGACCTACGCGGCAATGACCCACCAATACACCTTTGATTACCACGACGGAGACATCTTCTGGTGCACCGCCGATGTGGGTTGGGTGACCGGCCACAGCTATATCGTCTATGGCCCGCTGGCCAATGGTGCGACCACGCTGATGTTCGAAGGCGTGCCCACCTATCCCGATGCCAGCCGGTTCTGGCAGGTGTGCGAAAAGCACAAGGTGAACCAGTTTTACACCGCCCCTACCGCCATTCGCGCGCTGATGGGGCAGGGCAGCGAATATGTCGAGAAATGCGATCTGTCCAGCCTGCGTATTCTGGGAACCGTCGGAGAGCCGATCAACCCCGAGGCATGGAACTGGTATAATGACGTGGTGGGCAAGGGCAAATGCCCGATTGTCGATACCTGGTGGCAGACCGAGACCGGCGGCCATATGCTGACCCCGCTGCCCGGCGCGACCGCGACCAAACCCGGCTCGGCCCAGCAACCGTTTTTTGGCGTGCAGCCGGTGGTGCTCGATGCCCGGACCGGCGCCGAGATCGAAACGGTGGAATGCGAGGGCGTGTTGTGTATCAAGGATAGCTGGCCCGGACAAATGCGCACGATCTACGGCGACCATGAACGCTTTATCGCGACGTATTTCAGCGATTACAAAGGGTACTATTTTGCCGGCGACGGATGCCGCCGCGATGCGGACGGGGATTACTGGATTACCGGCCGAGTGGATGATGTGATCAACGTGTCGGGGCACCGTATGGGCACCGCCGAAGTCGAAAGCGCGCTGGTGGCCCATGTCGATGTGGCCGAAGCAGCCGTTGTGGGCTATCCGCATGATATTAAAGGACAGGGGATCTATGCCTATGTGACCCTGATGAACGGGGTGGAACCCAGCGAGGCGCTGCGCAAGGAACTGGAAAAATGGGTGCGCACCGAGATCGGCCCGATTGCCAAACCGGACCTGATCCAGTGGGCCCCGGGCCTGCCCAAAACCCGCTCGGGCAAGATCATGCGCCGCATCCTGCGCAAGATTGCCGAGAATGATTATGATAGCCTCGGGGATACCTCGACACTGGCCGACCCGTCGGTGGTGGACGAGTTGATCGAAAACCGCATGAACCGCACCTAAGCCCGACCGCCGGAAACCCGGGCGCTCCCGCTCTCCAGCCATTGACTGGCTAAAGCCAGTCAACGACTTCCGTTTGAGCCGGGCCGTCTGCCTCTGCGGGGAGCCGCAAGCGGCCCCCCTTATCGGCAGAGCTTGTGCGGGCACAAGCAGGGGGCATGCCCCCTCTGGCGCAAGCGCCATTCACCCCCGGGATATTTAGGAAAAGAAGAAGGGAAGTAGCCTCCAATTTTGACAAATACTCTCAGGGGGGAGCGACGCCAAGTCGCGAGGGGGCGGAACGCCCCCCTACCGCCCGCAGGGCGGCCCGGCCCAAAGGGAAGCCCTTGATTGCGGAACGCAATCAAGGGCTGGACTGCGGGAGAGCTACGGCTCGGGGTGGCGGTGTTGCAAAGGGTTTGCTATAGGGGCGGTGTGAACCGGATGGCGGAGGCAAGGATGATCAGGGTATCTTTTGGCATAGTGACGGCAAGCTTGGTGTCGGCCTGCGCGGTTGATTCGGGTTCCTCCGGGCCGGTGGACCAGTGCGGCGCGTCAACGTTGCAATGGTTGCAAGGCAAGGCTGAAACGGTGTTATACGATACCCGTCTGCCCGAAGGGCGGCGGATTATCCATCCGGATACTGCAGTGACGCGCGATTACCGCGCGGATCGCCTGAACATCCATATCGATGCGCAGGGCAGGATCACGCTGATTGCTTGCGGTTAAGCCGACACGCTATCGGGGGTGATCAGCACTTTGCCGTCGGTCAGTTTGCTGGCTGCGGCAAGGCCGGACACCACTTTTTCCAGCGGTAACCTTGCGGCGATATCGGTTTTCCAGCGCCCGGTGACAAAGCGTTCCTGCGCTTGGGCAACCACGCGCGCCAGCACTTCGGGCGCGGTATTGCGCAGCCAGCCTGTCAGCCAGAACCCCTCTATCTGCTTGCCCATAAAGATCAACTGCCCGATCTGGGTCAGCTTGGGCGGCGTGGTGCCAAGATTGCCATAAACCACCCAGCGCGTCCCGCGTGGCATCGCGCAAAATACGGTTTCCGAGGTCTGGTCCGACACCGCATCCAGAAACATGCGCGGGCCGAGCGCGGTACAGACCTGCGCAATCCGGCGTTCGAAATCCGGTGATGTGGTGTTCAGCACCTCGCTTGCCCCCAGTGCTTCGAGCGGCGCGCGTGCATCGTCGCGCCGCACCAGCGCGACGGTTTTCAGGCCCGCTTCGGCGGCAATCGGGATCATCAGTTTGCCTAGCTGGCTGCTGGCGGCCGAGATCACCAGCGCGTCCCCCGCCTGTCTGGCCATATCCACCATAGCCATCGCCGTTAGCGGGTTGACGATTTGCGCCGCGCCGTCCTCGTCGGATATCCCGTCTTGCAACGGAATAACATTTTGCGCATCGGTCAGCGCATATTCGGCCCAGGCCCCGGATCCACCCTTGCCCACCACAAAGGCCACCCGTTTGCCAACCAGCGCCGAAACCCCCTCGACCACATCGCCGCACCCTTCGAATCCGGCCGCTGCCCCCTTGATTCGCGGTTGCCCGTATTCGCCCTTGATATAGTGCAGATCCGAGGGGTTAACGCAGGATGCCCGCAGCCGGATCACCACCTGACCCGGACCGGCGCTCGGGCGTTCAATATCGGCCAGTTCCAGATATTCGCCCGCATCATCGATGGCCGGACCTTGTGCCAGACCGGAATACCCGTCGTGTTTAAGGATAATTGCGCGCATTTCCCCCCCCGGGGCGGCTCAAAAGGCCGCACATGTTTGTGAGGGCGGTTTCATCTGCCCACTTGCACCTTATATGACGCAAATGATAGGAACAGTCAGCAAAGAAATGTTTCAGAATGTTACGGAAGTGAATGCACATGTCGAAATACCCGAGCAGTTTTGACTATGAGAGCCTGCTGCAATGCGGACGCGGCGAAATGTTTGGCCCGGGCAATGCCCAATTGCCGCTGCCGCCGATGCTGATGTTTGACCGCATCCCCGAGATTTCGGCCGATGGTGGCGAGCACGGGCAGGGGCATGTGGTGGCCGAACTGGATATCAAACCCGACCTGTGGTTTTTTCCGTGCCATTTTCAGGGCAACGAGATTATGCCCGGTTGTCTGGGGCTGGATGCGCTGTGGCAGTTGACCGGCTTTAACCTTGGCTGGCGCGGCATGCAGGGCCGCGGGATGGCGATTGGCGTGGGCGAGGTGAAATTCACCAGCATGGTCCGCCCGACCGCCAAACTGGTGCGTTACGAGGTGGACATGACCCGTGTGATCGACCGCCGCCTGAAGCTGGGCCGCGCCAATGGCAAGATGTTTGTCGATGGTGAACTGGCCTATACCGCCACAGATATGAAGGTTGCCCTGTCAACCGACTAGCGAGAGGAAAGCACATGCGCCGTGTTGTCGTCACCGGAATGGGGATTGTCTCCTCAATCGGGAATAATGTGGACGAGGTTCTTGCCTCGCTGAAGGCGGGTAAATCCGGCATTTCCGCATCGGAAAAAATGACCGAGCACGGGTTTCGCAGCCGCGTGGCCGGGCATCTGGATATCAACGTGGCCGATCACATCGATAAACGCACCTTGCGGTTTATGGGCGATGGCGCGGCCTATGCACATATTGCCATGCAGCAGGCCATTGCCGATGCGGGGCTGGGCGAGGATGACATCGTCAACCCGCGCACCGGGCTGATTGCCGGGTCGGGCGGGCCGTCGACGGCCTCTATGTTCGCGGCGCACCAGACGGTGCTGGAAAAGGGCAGCCCCAAACGCATCGGGCCGTTCGCGGTGCCCAAATGCATGTCTTCTACGATTTCGGCCAATCTGGCCACCGCGTTCCGGATCAAGGGGATCAACTATTCGATCACTTCGGCCTGTTCGACCAGCCTGCACTGCATCGGCGCGGCTTCGGAGCAGATCATGATGGGCAAGCAGGACGTGATGTTTGCCGGTGGTGGCGAGGAACTGGACTGGACCCTGTCCTGCCTGTTTGACGCCATGGGTGCCATGAGCGCCAATTTCAACGACGACCCCACCCGCGCCTCGCGCGCATTTGATAAGGACCGCGACGGGTTTGTGATTGCCGGCGGGGGCGGCATTCTGGTGTTGGAATCGCTGGAACACGCGCAGGCACGCGGTGCAAAAATCTATGCCGAAGTTACCGGTTTCGGGGCCACTTCGGACGGGGCCAACATGGTTGCGCCTTCGGGCGAAGGGGGCGAACGGGCCATGCGGCTGGCGCTTGACGGGCTGCCAAAGGGGCGCAAGGTTGGCTATATCAACGCGCACGGCACCAGTACGCCGGTGGGCGATGTCGGCGAGGTCGAGGCCGTACGGCGGGTCTTTGGCCAGGGGACTACGCCGCCGATCAGCTCTACCAAGTCGATGACCGGCCACAGTCAGGGGGCCACCGGTGCGCAAGAGGCCGTGTTCTGCCTGTTGATGCTGGAGCACGATTTTATCGCGCCTTCGATCAATGTCGAAAACCTCGACCCCGCGCTGGATCCGGCCGAAATCGCAACCGAACTGGTGGAAAATGCCGGGCTTGATACGGCGATGACCAACTCTTTCGGCTTTGGCGGGACCAACGGTTCTATGTTGCTAAGCAAATTCAAGGAATAGATTTATGGCAGATTTGATGAAGGGCAAGCGCGGTCTGGTGATGGGCGTTGCCAATAACCGCTCGATTGCGTGGGGCATTGCGGCGGCGCTGGCAGCCGAAGGCGCCGAACTGGCGTTTACCTATCAGGGCGAAGGCTTTGGCAAGCGGCTGGCCCCGTTGGCCGAAAGCGTCGGGTCAAATCTGGTGATACCGGCCGATGTGCAGGACGAAGCATCGCTGGACGCGGCCTTTGACCGGCTGAAATCCGAATGGGGCACGATGGATTTTTTGGTCCACGCGGTGGCCTATTCGGACAAAGAGGAACTGAAGGGGCGGTTTATCGATAGCACGCGCGCGAACTTTCTGAATTCGATGGATATTTCGTGCTACAGCTTTGTGGATGTGGTGCGCCGCGCCGCGCCGATGATGCCCGATGGCGGATCAATGCTGACGCTGACCTCTATGGGCAGCCAGAGGGTGCAGCCGAATTATAACGTGATGGGGGTGGCCAAGGCGG
>JALXER010000268.1 GCA_027069385.1 Paracoccaceae bacterium | reverse complement strand
ATCACCGCCACATTGGTAATGCCGTGGGTTTTCGCCAGATAATGCGCCGTGGCCAGCCCGTGCCCCCCGCCCCCGACGATGATCACATCATAGGCCGGTTTCGGGTCGGGGTCACGCCACACCGGCTGCCAGCCCTTGTTGCCGGTCAGCCCCTGCCTGATCACTTCGAAAACCGAATATTTCATCTTGATTCCTTTGGCCCCAAGTCAACCGCCCAAATGCTTCCAATGCAAGCAAAAGAATCCGCAGTTTCACCGCGTTAGTGTCACATGCTTTACAGCGCCCCGTTGGCAATTTCCTAAGCTGCACAAAACTTCGGGAGGAATAAAAATGGCGAAACATGATGTGTTGCTGGTCAAAACAGTCGATTTCGGCGCTGGCGGGCTTAAGCAGGTCAAGGCTCCGAAAATGTCATTCAGGGTGCAGATCGACGCGGACAAAAAGCTGATCGCGGCGCTGGACAAAGACCCGCTCTTGATGGCCGACCTGAACGACGCGGCCAAAAAGGTTTACGACCAGTTCACCAAATCAATGAAAACCAAACTGGCCAGTTTTGACAAGCTGTTCGTCGATTTGATCGATGCCGGCGAAAAGAAAGAGACCATCGAAAAAAATGTGGCGGGCCTGCGCAAGTCCATCGCCGACGAGGTCGCGGTGGTTGAAAAAGGCGCCGAACTGGCGGTGATGGCGGCGTATAAAAAGCTGCAGGGCAAGCATAAGGAATGGAAGAAATTCAAGATCAAGGTGGCCGCATCAATCACCGGCACCGTGGCGGGGCTGATAACCAGCGTTACCCTGATGGCCGTGGGCGGGGTCACAGGCGGGGCGGGCGCGGTGATCGGCGCGGCGGGGCTGATCAAGTCCGCGCAGACCCTGACCAAGGATATCAACAAGATCGGCACCGATATTGATTCAGCCGTCAAAGAGATGGAAAAAATCATTACCTTTGTCGAAAAGACCGCCGAGAAAAAGCGGGTATTTGTCGCCAATGAAGCCTCGGCGGCCGTGTTGCAGGAGTTTCTGGGCATGTCGCAACCCTCGTTCAAGATGCTTAGCAATCAGGGGGAACTGGTCGCGGCCAAACAGGCGGAACTGGTGGTGGGTGTGCATGACGTGGCCAAAACCCTGAATGCCACGCTCAAGGCGCAGGACAAGTTCAAAAAGGAGTTCCTGTCCGATGTGGGGAAAAAGCTGAAAAAGCACCCGACCACCAGGAAGAAAGAGAATTTTGCCAAGGTGCAGCGGCAACTCGACGATGCGCTGGCCGGGAATTACACGCTGGTGCAAAAGATGCTCGACAAGGTAATCGCCATGAATGCCGATGCCAAAAAATGGGATAAAGAGGTCAAACGCCTGCAGGCCATCGTTGGCAAGCTGGGCAAAATGGATACCAAGGGGCTCAAGGTACTGCGCGAGGCGCTCAAGCTGCTGGGGGCCGGATTGTCGGTGATCGACGGCAACCGCATCGTGACCACGTCAGCAGAGCTGACCACCGCGCTGGTACCCGCCGGGGTGTTCTATGCCTATGACAAGATTTCCTCCAAGGCGCTCGATGGCACGGTGTTCGATGCCGCCTGACCCGTGCGCCACCCGAGCCGAAGGCGAGGCCACCGCCGCCAGCAGCCGGTTTTTCAGCTCGCTGAAAAATGCGCAGGGTTTGAGAGGGGGGCTTTAGCCTCCCCGAAAACGCTGCGGGCCACAAAGGGAAACGCCTATCAGCAAACACACGCCCTTCCCCGAAACGCTCCCGCACTCCAGCCGCGTTTGCTTGCGCAAACACGACTTCCGTTTGGGCCGGGCCTCACTTCGTTCGGTGGAGGGGGCACAGCCCCCCTCGCGCATAAATGCGCGTACCCCCCGAGGGTGCGAAGTGAAACCCCTTTTGCCAGAATGGCAAAACCCTTATACGGCGCAACACCCGCCTATTCAGGCGCTGCCCGTCGTGTGGCTCCAAAACCGAACGCAGTGAGGCCATGGTGTCGCAACGCGTTTTGAAACTTGTTTCAAAACGCACCCGCCCCCGTTTGCCCGGAAGAACCACCGTTTCATCGGCGAAACGGAAAGCCGGTTCTGCTCTGTCTCGAAATCCTTCCAACCAGGCGGGGCCTGCAGGGTTGCAACGGTTGCGTGCCGCCGCGTCAAAGGGTATAGAGGCGCGCAACAACCATCACGCGAGACGACCCCATGCCTAAAATCAACGGTAACGAAATCAAACCCGGCAACGTTCTGGAACATGACGGGGGCCTGTGGATCGCCGTCAAGGTTTCACATGTGAAGCCCGGCAAGGGCGGCGCGTTTGCGCAGGTAGAGCTGAAAAACCTGCGCACCGGCTCCAAACTGAACGAGCGGTTCCGTTCTAATGACAAGGTCGAAAAGGTCCGCCTCGAACAAAAAGAACAGCAGTTCCTATACGAAAACGACGGCATGCTGGTATTCATGGATACCCAAACCTATGACCAGATCGAGCTGCCCGCCGATATTCTGGGCGAACGCCGCCCGTTCCTGCAAGACGGCATGACCATCCAGATCGAATTCCACGAGGACGAAGCCCTGAGCGCCGCCCTGCCCCAAAAGGTCACCTGCACCGTGGTTGAAACCGAACCCGCCGTCAAAGGCCAGACCGCTGCCAACAGCTTCAAGCCCGCGGTGCTCGATAACGGTATTCGCGTCATGATTCCGCCATTCGTAGGTCAGGACGAACAGATTGTCGTCAATACCGAGACGATGGAATATGCCGAGCGGGCCTGATCTCCCCACGCTCTACCACGCGCGCCTGTCTTTCTACAGCCAGATCATCCGGTTGATTCTGGCGGAAAAACAGGTTGAATACCGGGAAAAAATCGTTTTTCCCGGCCCGCCGGATTTCGGCAGCTATCATCCTGATTATATGCGTCTGAACCCCAACGGCACCGTGCCGACGCTGGTGGTCAAAGACAGGGTTTTCACCGATTCATACCAGCTTATCTTCAAGATCAACAAACTGTTCGATGGCCCCGACCTGAACGGCACCAATACCATCACCACCGGCACATGGATCGTTCGGGTCTATGCGCTGGCCCAGCGCGAACTGGCCTTCGGGCAAGGGGTGGCACGCGCGGCGGGCGAAAAGGTTAATCAACGCCGGATCGAGTTGCTCCAATCCTACGCGCAGCAATACCCTGATCTGGCCGCGGCGTATCGCGCCAAGCTTGCCGATATCGAATCGTTCAACGAAACCCTGCAACACCGCAGCCACATAGAGACCATCCGGCAAAATTTTCACCGCGCCATGTCGATCCTCAACAAGGTGCTGGGCAACCTGCCTTACGTTGCCGGCAAAGAATACACCGTGGCCGATTGCGCCTGGACGGCGGTGGTCGCCCGCATGAAAATACTCGACAACGACCCCTGCCCGGGCTTGCCCTGTCTGGCCGAGTGGTTTGAGCGGATGCGCAACCGCCCCTCTTACCGGCAGGCCAAAATCGTCGATACACTACACGACAGCCAAAAGGCGAAATTGCTGCGCACCCTCTGGCATTAGATAAAAAAAGCCCGTATAGGGGCGCCAACCGTATGAAAAAGGCACCGACATGGCACAAGCTTCCGCAAACCTGAATTTGATGATCCTCGCCGCCCGCAAGGCCGGGCGCGGGCTGATTCGCGACTTTGGCGAGGTCGAGAACCTTCAGGTTTCGACCAAAGGTCCCAGCGATTTCGTGTCAAAGGCCGACCGCAAGGCCGAAGAAGTCATTCGCGAGGAACTTACCAAGGCCCGCCCGAATTACGGGTTCCTGGGCGAGGAAAGCGTCGAGACCAAAGGCAAGGACCCGACCCGCCGCTGGATCGTCGATCCGCTGGACGGCACCACCAATTTTCTGCATGGCATGCCCCACTGGGCAATCTCTATCGCGCTGGAGCATAAAGGCGAAATCGTGGCTGCGGTGATCTATGACCCGATCAAGGACGAGATTTTTACCGCCGAGAAAGGCGCAGGTGCCTGGGTCAATGACCGGCGTTTGCGCGTGTCGGGGCGGGTAAATATGTCCGAAATGGTTTTCGCCACCGGTCTGCCTTTTGCCGGACGCGCCGATCTGCCTGAAACACTGGCCGACCTGGCCCGCATCCTGCCGCGCTGTGCCGGCGTACGCCGCTGGGGCTCGGCCGCGCTCGATCTCGCCTACGTGGCTGCCGGGCGCTATGACGGGTACTGGGAACGTGGCCTGCATGCCTGGGATATCGCCGCGGGTGTCCTTTTGGTGCGCGAAGCCGGCGGGCTGGTCGACGGGATGGCCAAAGATACCAATCCGGTCGAATCCGGCGATATCATCGCCGCCGCCGAACCGGTCTATGACCGCTTCACCAAACTGGCCCGCGGCGAATCCTGACATCGGAGCCCTCCCGCAGTCCAGCCCGTGTTTGCGTTCCGCAATCAAGGGCTTCCCTTTGGGCCGGGCCGACCTGCGGTCGGCAGGGGGGCGTTCCGCCCCCTCGCGACATACGTCGCTCCCCCCTGAGAGTACTTGTAGAAGAA
>JALXER010000267.1 GCA_027069385.1 Paracoccaceae bacterium | reverse complement strand
GTATTACGATCTGGCCAAGCGGGTGTTTCCGGCGCACCTGCGTGACGAGCGCCCAAGCGAGGCAGCGCAGATCGACTGGTTGTGTGGGCAGGCGCTGGGCCGGATGGGCTTTGCCAGCGCGGCCGAGATCGCGCGGTTCTGGGATGCGGTCAGCGTGGCCGAGGCGCGCACCTGGGCCGCCGACCGCCCCGAGGTCGAAATCATCGCCGCCGACGGGTCTTTGGTTCGGGCCTTCGCCGCACCCGATCTGGCAGAACAACTGGCGGGGCTGAAGGCGGGGCCGCGGCGCATGCGCATCATAAACCCCTTTGATCCGGCCATCCGTGACCGCGCCCGTCTGGCGCGCCTGTTCGGCTTTGACTATCGCAACGAAATGTTTGTGCCCAAGGCAAAGCGGCGCTGGGGGTATTATGTGTATCCGCTGCTCGAACGCGACCGGTTTGTCGGGCGGATCGAGTTGAAGGCCGCACGCAAAGAAGGCCACCTGCAGGTGGCAGGGTTCTGGCCCGAGGCGCGGGTAAAATGGGGCGATGCACGGCGGGCGCTGCTGGATGCGGAACTGGGCAGATTTGCCCGCTTTGCCGGACTGAACGGGGTAGAGTGGCGCACAAAAGCCTGAATGGGTGAAGGCAGTGCATGGTAACCCGCACCCTTACGCGCCTTGCCCTTGAACTGAACCTATTGAGAATAGACTCGGGCGGGAGCGCTACGATTCGTGATTGGAGGTAATGCTTGCCAATGTGGTTACCGCGCGCAGGGCTGCGCCGGAATCGATGCTCTCGCGGGCCATTTCCACGCCGGAGACCAGATCTTCGGCTTTGTCGGCGATGGTTAGCGCCGCAGCAGCGTTAAGCAGAACTGCGTCACGATAGGCGTTTTCGCGCCCTTCCAGCAAGGCACGAAAGGCAAGGCCGTTCTCGGCCGGAGTCCCGCCGATGATTTCCTCGAACCGGTGCACCGGCAGGCCGGCATCTTCGGGGTTGACCTCGAATTCCGCAATCTGCCCGTTATCGAGCGCCGCGACCCACGAAACCCCGGCAATGGACAATTCGTCAGTGCCGTCGGACCCGTGCACCAGCCAGGCCTTGTCCGAGCCAAGCGCGCGCAGAGTTTCGGCCATCGGGCGAATGATATCCCGCGAAAAAGCGCCGGTCAGCTGGCGCTTTACGCCGGCCGGATTGGTCAGCGGGCCAAGGATATTGAAGATGGTTCGGGTGCCCAGTTCCTGACGCGCGGGCATTACATGGCGCACCGCCGGATGATGGACCGGTGCCATCATGAAGCCGATACCGGCCTTGGCAATACCGCGCTCGACCACGTCAGGTTCGACCATCACATCAATGCCCATCTGCGCCAGCGCATCCGCTGCACCGGATTTGGAAGAAAGGTTGCGATTGCCGTGCTTGGCCACCGGCACACCGGCACCGGCCACTACAAAGGCTGTGGCGGTCGAAATATTAAGCGTCCCCTTACCGTCGCCACCGGTTCCGACAATGTCCATCGCACCGGCGGGTGCCTTGACCGGCTTGCACCGCGCCCGCATGGCCTGCGCCGCCGCCGCGTATTCGTCCACGTTTTCGCCCCGGGTGCGCAGGGTCATCAGGAACCCGCCGATCTGTGCGGGGGTGGCGTTGCCGTCCATGATTTCCCCAAAGGCGGTCGCGGCCTCTTCGCGGGTCAGCGGCCCGGTTGTAGCCTTTTCGATTAGCGGTTTTAGCAGGTCACTCATGCCGGTACTTTCACGTTTTCCAGGAAGTTTTGTAATAGCTTGTATCCATGCTCGGAGGCAATGGATTCGGGGTGGAACTGCACCCCGAACAGGGGCAATTCACGATGTTGCAGGCCCATGATTGTCCCGTCTTCCACCTCGGCGGTGATCTCCAGACAGTCCGGCAGGCTGGCGCGGTCCACTGTCAGCGAATGATAGCGCGTCGCCCTGAACGGGCTGGGCAGGTCTTTGAACAGGCCCTTGCCGCTGTGGCTGATCCGGTCGATCTTGCCGTGCATAATCCGGTCGGCGCGCACCACCTTGCCACCAAAGGCCTCGCCAATTGCCTGATGCCCCAGACAGACCCCGATCAACGGGGTTCGGGTGCGTGCGGCCGCGTGGACAAGATCGAGGCAAATGCCCGCCTGTGCCGGGTCGCACGGCCCGGGCGACAGCAGAATCGCCGCCGGTGACAGGTCCATGGCTTGCGCAACGCTTAGCTCGTCATTGCGTTTTACCGTCACTTCGGTGCCAAGTTCGCCCAGATAATGCACCAGATTATAGGTGAAACTATCGTAATTATCGATCAGCAAAAGCATTCAAACCGCCCTTTGACAACAAAAAAGATGCAATCAGGGCTGGAAGATGCCCAAATGCGCGTTATACATGATTAACAGGATCAACCATGGAAGGGAAAGCCCTTACCGGGGATTGAACGACAGGATGGGATAAATGGCAAAGAACAACGGAAAGAACGGCGGCTTTTTCCGGGGCGTTGTATTGGGGTTTGTGGTTTGGGTGCTGGTATTTGCCGGGCTTAGCTATGCCTTTCCGATAAAGCCCAAAGGCCCGCAAGCCGTGGTAAGCGATATCGCCCAGAGCGACCCGCAGGGATTTGACGTGGCGTCTGACGGCACGACCGGCTCGGGGGTGGTGATTGGCGGCACCGGCGATTCGGTGGCGCTGCCGGTGCTTCAGGAACCGATAGAATCGACCACCGAAGTCCAGGCACCGGTGGTCGAGGCCCAAAGCACCGGAACGCCGGATATCGGTGATGGCGACCAAAGCACCCAGACTGTGCAAACCCAGACCATTGAAGAACAAGGGGCTGAAGCGGTAAATGCCGCTAGTGACGAATCGGTGGTGGCTGTTGAATCAACGCCCCCGCCGGCCTTGCAGGATCTGGCCAATGGCAGCGCGATCGATGTGTTCTCGGCCAGCTTTGATGTGGACCCGACCAAACAGGTCATGGCGATTATTCTGCTGGATACGCAAGAAGAACCGCTGCAACCGCTGCTGGATACCGGCGTGCCGTTCAGTTTTGCCATTCCGGCGGATACCGACGATCCCAATGCCGGACGCGGGTTTCGGGATTCGGGCTATGAAGTCCTTGCGATGATCCCCGAAGTCATTTCTAACAACGGGGATATGGCCGCAACCATCAAAAGCTATATCGAGCATGTGCCGGTTTCGGTGGCGCTGATCGATAACAGCTTTGGCAGCGTGCTGCGGGACGAAGCCGCCTCCAAGGCGTTCTTTGAAGTGGTTTCTGAAACCGGCCACGGGGCGATATCCTTTGCCGGAGCCGGTGATATCCGCGCCGAAGCGCTGGCGCTGAGATCGGGCGTGCCGTTTGGCATTATCACACGGGTGATCGATTCGGACCCGGACCCGTTCATTATCGAACGCGCCCTTGACCGCGCCGCGCTGGCGGCGCAAACCGGCGGCAGCGCCATCGTATTTGCCCGCACCCGGGCCACGACCATCGAATCGCTGGTGAAATGGCTGCGGGGCGATCGTGCCGCGCAAATCCAGATTGTTCCTGCCAGTGTGGTTCTGCGACGCTGATCACGCCCTCGGCTGCCGCCATCGGGCGCATTTTTGTGAGGGTTCCCTCACAAAAATCCGGCGCTGCGCACCGGTGGGCGACTCCGGCCTTTAGGACACATCGCTTGTCGATGTTTCGCCGGCGGGGGGCTCAATGCCCCGCGTCGGCGAAGGCCCCAAGCGGGGCGGGGGAAATCAGGGAGCCTCGGGCAGGTTAAACCTGGCTTCAAGCTTGGCTTCCAACGCGACAAGGTCTTGCGGCAGCGGCAGGCCCTGCGCACGCAGCGACGACAGTTCCTCGCGCAGCGATTCCTGCAATTCGTGCAGGTCTTCGGGTTGATGCGTTGCGGTATCCAGAATCATATTGATCCGGGCTTTCAGGCTTTCAAACGACATTTCTTTCCCCTTAGTGTTATACTGCCAACCGGTCGACCCCCGCCAAACCCTGCGCTATTTGGCGCATTTCCCGCACATTGGCGCATAGGGCAGCAGGTCGAGGCGTTCTTCCGAGATCTGCGCGCCGCAATGGGTGCAGTAACCGTATTCGCCTTCATCGATACGGGCAAGGGCGGCCTCTATCATTTGTTGCTTTTTCAGCCCGACATTGCCCAGCCCTTCGAGCACCTCGTCTTCTTCGCGCTCGGAGGCGCGTTCGGCAAAATCGGTGGGCATCGGGCGGTCGAGTTCATCTTCGATCTCGTGTAGCTTTTCATCGAGCGAGGCCAGCCGGTCCAGTAATTGGCGTTTTCGTGTCGCTAGGTCGATCATGGCGTTCTCCCGATTATCTGTTTTCTTTAACAAATTGTCCCACCATCGCAGCCCGCGTGCATTGACATTAATCAAGTTCCCAGCACCGCGCGGCACAGGTCGGACCCTGCAACGGCCAGAGGGTCGATCACGTTGAAATGGTGGCGGCGGGGGGATTCTTTGGTGTGGGTGGTCAGGCCGGTCTGGCCCCAGATTGCGGGCAGCAGCGCGTTTTGGCGCCGGAATTCGGGGCGTTCATCGGCACCGACCCATGCGGTCAGGGCAAAACCTTGGCGAGGGGGCAGCAGGGCCGGACTCTCGGCGGCGGCTTCAGAGGGGTCAAGGCCAAGCGTGGCGTTCATGGCGGTGTTGAGCAGCGGGCGCAGGTCGGGCAGGCCGCTGATCGGGGTGATGCGCGTAATGCGGGTGGCGATGGCGGGTGCAAGCGGAGCGTTCCGGCAACCCATCCGCGCCACCAGATGGCCACCGGCGGAATGGCCCGTCAGCAGGATTGGCCCGCTAACCCTTTGGGCCGCAAGGGTGATTGCCGCCGCAATCTGGCGGGGGATTTCGGACAGGCGCACATTCGGGGCCAGATCATAAGACGGTATCGCCACCGCGTATCCGCAGGCCAGCGGTCCGGCGGCCAAATGAGACCAGCCCGATTTGTCAAACGCCATCCAGTAACCGCCATGCACGAACACCACCAGCCCCAGCGGCGCGGCGGCGGGCAGGAACAGGTCAACCCGCTGGCGGTCCGACGCCCCGTAGGTAATATCGAGCTGCTTTTGCCGGTGCCCGTCACGAAACCCCCGCGCCAGCGCCGCCCAGCGATCCGGGTAATCGGCCGCGCCATCGATATACGCGCCGTTGGCATAGGCGTCATCCCAGTCGGTTATGGTCATTTGCCCATCCATCGGTTTTCATTCGGGTTGCGATAGGCTATCAAATGCACAGACCAATGCAAATGCCAGAGGAAAACCATGACCTGTGTCTTTATCCAGCTTCGCTGCAAACCGGGCAAAACCTATGCGGTTGCCGATGAAATCTATCAGCGCGAAATCGTGTCGGAAATGTACTCGACCAGCGGCGATTATGATCTGATGCTAAAGGTCTATGTGCCCGAGGGCAAAGATATCGGTAAATATGTCAGTGAGAACATCGCCAACATCAAAGGGATCAAGAAATCGCTGACCACGCTGACCTTCAAGGCGTTTTAGGCTCGTAACACTCGGGGGTGAACCTTGGGGTGCAGATCACCAGAAACAGCAGATCCTGATCGCCGGTATTGGTGATGCGTTGCGCATGTCCGGGCGGAATGGCGATGCAATCGCCCGGCCCGACCGGCAGGGGGGCATTTTGTGCGTCGTCCATGCGCCCGGTGCCCTGCTCGATCAGATAGGTTTCGGCGGTGCCAAGCAGCCGGTGCAATTCGGTGGTTACGCCCGGTTCGACGCGACAGCGCGCGATGGACAGGCCGTTGTGGCGCGGATCGTTCAGGATTTCCTTGATATGGCAGCGTTCGCGGGTAAAAAACTCGGGCGCGGGGTTTTGGGGGATTTTGGTCAGCATATGGGCATTGTGCATGGCGCGCATGTGTTGTCAAATGCCCCAAAAGGGAAAGGGCTGTGATGGACAGGGATTTTGGTAAACGGGTGCAACGGGCGGTAGATGCGGTTGGCCAAACGGGCGCGATGGCGCCGCGACTGGCGCTGGTAACCGGCACGGGGCTGGCTCCGTTGCTCGACCGGATAGAGGTCAGCGCGCGGCTGGCCTATCGGGACATTCCGGATTTCCCGCAATCATCGGCACCCGGGCACAAGGGTGAATTCGTGTTCGGCCATCTGTGCGGCCAGCCGGTGGTTGCGCAAAACGGCCGGTTTCACCTGTACGAGGGCTGGAGCCCTGCGGATATCGTGTTGCCGGTCTATGTGATGCGGGCGCTCGGGGCGCAAACCTATGTGGTGACCAATGCGGCGGGCGGGCTGAACCCGGATTTTCCGGTCGGTGCGCCGGTGCTGATTGGTGACCAGATGAACTTTACCGGTGTTTCGCCGTTGATCGGCCCCAATGACGATGCGCTGGGGCTGCGCTTTCCCGATATGTCGCGGGCCTATGACCCGGATTTGCGCGCGCAGGCGCTGGGTGTCGCGCCCGGGCTGAAAACCGGCATTTATGCGGGGCTGAAAGGGCCGGAATTCGAAACCAGCGCCGAGCGGCGGCATTTGCGTGCCTCGGGGGCCGATCTGGTCGGCATGTCCACGGTGCAAGAGGTGATCGCCGCCAACCATGCGGGGCTAAAGGTGCTGGGATTTTCGGTGGTGACCAACAGCGCCGCGGGCGGGCCGGACCAGCAGCCCGACACCATCGAGGAAGTGCTGGAGGTCGCGGCCAAAGGTGCCGATGAAATCCGGCGCATCGTGCTGGCGATGCTGGAAAAGGGGGTATTATGAGCCTTTCGGGACAGGTGGCGCTGGTGACCGGCGCATCGGGGCCGATCGGGGGCGCGATTGCGGCGCGCCTTGATGCTGCCGGTGCGCGCGTGGCGCTGCAATACGGCCAGAACCGGCCCGCGCAAGGCGGGGCGTGCTTTCAGGCCGATCTGGGCGAACCCGGTTTTGAAACCGAACTGCTGGGCGCGGTCACGGCAGAACTAGGCGCGCCGGATCTGTTAATCCATTGCGCCGCCGACCAGTCGGTTCTGGCGCTCGGGGACATGAGCGACACGGCGGTTGCGCGCATGATGCGGGTCAATGTGGGCGCGGTGCTGGCCCTGACCCGCGCCTTTGTGGCGCAGATACCGGCGCGGGCGCAGAATGCCTCGGTGATCAACATTTCCTCGATCGAGGCAAGCAACCCCGGTGGCGGCGGCCATGCCCATTATGCGGCCAGCAAGGCGGCGCTGGAATCGCTGACGCGGTCTTTTGCCATGGAATACGGCGCGCAAGGGGTGCGGGCCAACGCGGTTGCACCCGGATTGATCGCCCGCCCCGATATTGAAACCCGGTGGCCCGAAGGGGTGGCGCGCTGGCAGGCGGCCTGTCCGCTTGGCCGTATGGGCACCCCAAAAGATGTGGCCGAGGCGGTGCTTTTTCTTGCATCCCCCGCCGCGTCATGGATTAATGGCACGGTTTTGACGCTGGACGGAGGCGTCAGCGCCGCGACCGGCTGGTAACAGGAAAGCACACAACATGAACGAATATCTTATACTTTGGGACTGGGGCGAGTTCGCCATGCGCTGGCTGCACATCGTTACCGGTATTGCGTGGATCGGCTCCTCTTTCTATTTCATCGCGCTTGACCTTGGCCTGCGCCGCGACGTGCCCTTGCCCCCGCGTGCCAACGGAGAAGAATGGCAGGTGCATGGCGGCGGCTTTTACCATATCCAGAAATACATGGTTGCCCCCGAAAAGATGCCCGAGCATCTGACCTGGTTCAAATGGGAAAGCTATGCCACATGGCTAAGCGGCTTTGGCATGCTGTTTTTTGTCTATTACATGGGCGCCGACCTGTATCTGGTCGATGTCAACGTGATGGATATTACCGGCACGGTGGCGATTGGTATTTCGCTGGTCTCTATCGTGGTGGCGTGGCTGGTCTATGACCTGATTTGCAAGTCCAGATTCGGCGATAACAACACGCGGCTGATGATCCTGCTTTATATGATGCTGGTGGCGATGGCGTGGGGCTATGTGCATGTGTTTTCGGGGCGCGCGGCGTTTTTGCATCTGGGGGCGATTACCGCTACCATCATGTCGGCGAACGTGTTTCTGGTGATTATTCCCAACCAGAAAATCGTTGTGGCCGACCTGATTGCAGGCCGCACGCCGGACCCGAAATATGGTAAAATCGCCAAGCAGCGTTCTACCCATAACAACTATCTGACCCTGCCGGTGCTGTTCCTGATGATCTCGAACCATTACCCGATGGCCTTTGCCACGCAGTATAACTGGATCATTGCCTCGCTGGTGTTTCTGATGGGTGTCAGCATCCGGCATTATTTCAACTCGCGCCATGCCCGCGCCGGTAATCCGCTGTGGACATGGGCGGTGACGGCGGCGCTGTTCGGGGCAATTGTGGCGCTGTCGATGCTGCCGGACGAGGGGGCCGAGCCCGCGCTTTCGTCCCTGTCGCCGCGCCAGCAACGCCTGCTGGACGCGCCGCAATTTGCCGAGGTCTATGACACGGTGCAGGGCAATTGCGTGATGTGTCACGCGGCCGAACCCTATGTGGACGGGGTTTACCAGACGCCGCGCGGGGTGCTGCTGGAAACCGAGGCGCAAGTGGCGATGCAGGCGCAAAACATCTATCTGTGGGCCGGTCGCAGCCACGCCATGCCGCCGGGCAACTATAACTTTATGGAACCCGAACAGCGCCGCGTAATCATCGACTGGTTCGAGGGGGAATCGGCTCTTTGACCCCGGCGCGCGATGTGCTGGTTGACCTGTTTCAGGCCGGAATTGCGGCGGTCGGGGGCAGGGCCGCGGTTGCGCGGGCGTTGCAAGGGGCGCGCCCCCCTGACCGGATTATCGCGGTTGGCAAGGCGGCGGGCGACATGTGTCTGGGGGCGCAAGACCTGTTTGGCCACGATATTCCGGCGCTGGTGGTGACCAAAACCGGCCACACGCCCGAGGGGTTGCGCGCCAAGGTGATCGAGGCGGCGCATCCGGTCCCCGATGCGGCCTCGCTTAGGGCCGGACAGGAATTGCGCGAGGCCGTGGCGCAGATGCCCGAAGGGTCGCGGTTGTTGCTGCTGGTATCGGGGGGCGCGTCGGCGCTTGCCGAAGACCTGCCCGAAGGGCAAACGCTGGCCGGGTTGCAGGCGCGCAGTGATGCCCTGCTTGCCTCGGGGGCCGATATCGCGCAGATCAACGCGGCGCGCAAACAACAGTCGCGCATAAAGGATGGCCGCCTGCTGGCCGGATTTCGCGGGGCGCGGCTTACCATTTGCGCGATTTCCGACGTTCAGGGCGATGCGATCGGCACGATCGGGTCGGGGATTGGCGATCCCAAGCGGGTGAGATGCGCCGTTGACCTGAAACTGGTTGCAACCAATGAAACCGCCCGAAATGCGGTTGCGGATGCGGCCCGCGCCATGGGGCTGCCGGTGCATTGCAATCAGGAATCGCTTTATGACGATGTGTTCGCGCTGGCCCGTTCAATCGCGGCGACGCTGAAATCCGCGCCCCCTGGCATCTGTATCATGGGCGGAGAGCCGACCATCAAGCTGCCCCCCGACCCCGGCCTTGGCGGGCGCAATCAGGCGCTGGCGCTGGCCTTGGCCGCGCAAATTGCCGGTGATCTGCGCATCAGCATTCTGGTGGCCGGCACCGATGGCACCGACGGGCCGAACGACGCGGCGGGGGCGGTGGTTGACGGCCAGAGCTTTGCCCCCGATGCCATATCGGCCCTGCAACGCGCCGATGCGGGCAGTTATCTGCGCCGGAATGGCGATGTGCTGATCACCGGCCCGACCGGCACGAATGTGATGGACCTGCTGATCGCGCTTATCCGCTAGTGTCAGGAGTTGGAAAACCGTGAATCGACAAACAGTTGCGCCGATTTCGCCGCCGTTTTTAACGCCTTGGATTTGTTGACGGTTTCTTCATACTCGGCCTGCGGGTCGCTGTCATAGACCACGCCGCCACCGGCCTGCACATATAACACCTTGTCCTTGATCACCGCGGTGCGCAGCGCGATGCAGATATCCATATCACCCCCGGCCGAGAAATAGCCAAAGCCGCCGCCATAGACGCCGCGTTTCTCTTTTTCCAGCTCGTCGATGATCTCCATCGCGCGCACCTTGGGGGCACCCGAGACCGTACCGGCGGGCAGACCGGCCAGAAGGGCGCTCAGGGCGTCCTGATCCTCGCGCAGCTCGCCGCGCACGTTGGAAACGATGTGCATGACATGGCTGTAACGCTCTATGATGAACTGTTCATTGGGGTCAACCGTGCCGATTTTCGCCACCCGCCCCACGTCGTTGCGCCCAAGGTCGAGCAACATCAGATGTTCGGCCCGCTCTTTGGGGTCGGCCAGCAGATCGGCCTCCAGCGCCTGATCCTCGGCCTCGGTCGCGCCGCGCACCCGCGTGCCGGCAATCGGGCGAATAGTCACCTGCTTGCCCTTGACCTGCACCAGAATCTCGGGGCTGGCCCCGACGATCTGGAAGCCGCCAAAGTTGAAATAGAACATATAGGGCGACGGGTTGGTGCGGCGCAATGCGCGATACAGGGCAAAGGGCGGCAGGTCAAATTCCTGCGACCAGCGCTGGCTGGGCACCACCTGAAAAATATCACCGGCGCGGATGTATTCTTTGGCCTTTTCGACCACCTCGAAATATTCCGCCCTGGTCATGTTGCTGACCGGATCGGGCGCGGCACCGCTGGCTACGTCATGAATTTCACCGCGCACCGGCCGGTCGAATTCGCGCACCGCATCGGCCACACGTTCGGCGGCCTGCGCATAGGCGGCGCGCGCGGTCAGCCCCGAATTGGCCCATGCCGGGCTGATCACCGTGACCTCGCCCTTAACCCCGTCCACCACCACGATGATCGTCGGGCGCTGCATAACCGCATCGGGCAGGTTCAGCGTGTCGGGGTTCACGTCGGGCAGGTGCTCTACCAGCCTGATCATGTCATAGCCCAGATAGCCAAAAAGCCCTGCCGCCATCGGGGGCAGGTCATCGGGCAGCTCGATTTTGCTTTCCTCGATTAGGGCGCGCAGGCTGGTCAGCGGATCGGCGGTTTCGGTGACAAAAGCCTGATCGTCAAACCGCGCCGACCGGTTGAGCCGCGCCGTGGTGCCATGGCATTCCCAGACCAGATCGGGTTTCATGCCGATGATCGAATAGCGCCCGCGCACATCGCCACCGGTCACGGATTCGAGCACAAAGCTGTCCTTGCGCGCCTGCGTCAGCTTTAGCATCAGCGAGACCGGCGTATCCAGATCGGCGACGATCCGGGTCCAGATCACCTGATTGGCGCCTGCGTCAAAACCACGGGCAAATTCGTCAAATCCGGGCGATAGCTTCATGGCGTCAACGCAGTTGCGACAGGATCTGTTCGACCAGACCCTGATTGACGGTGACATTGGCGTCGTTGATCAACGTATTGGCATAAATAGAAAATATGTCGTTGTTGATCCCGTCGGACAGCTGGGTCTCGACCGAGGCCAGCGCCTGCGCGTTGTCGCCGATTTCCGGATTGAACGGGTCAACCCGATCGACCTTTACCAGATAGATCAGGCCCTGATCCTCATAGATAGCCGAATCACCGGCGGCCAGATCGAACAGGCCGATAGCAGCGTTCTGGGGCAATTGCTGTTCGGGCGCGCGGCGGGTGATGTTATTGCTGCTGAACACCTGAATATCGCTGGCGGCCATGGTGGCGGCGAAATCGGCACCGTTTTCAAGCAGCGACTTAAAGGTCTGGGCGCGCTCCAGTTCGGCCGCATGGGCGGCAACGGCTTTGGCCCCGTCAATGGCGATCTGGCGCGCATCTTCCAGCGGTTGCAGGAATTCGGGGGTGACGCCGTCAACCCGCAGCACGAAAATGCCCTGGTTTTCCAGTTCCTGAAGGTCGCGCTCCTCGCCGATTTCGGCCTCGACGGCTTCCTGACGGAATTTCGGGTCCTGGGCGATTTCCTCTTCGGACAGGCCATTAAAGTCGATCGTCGCCAGTTGCATCGCTGTCTCGTCGGCAATTTCTTCGAGCGTAACCCCGCCCGCGACCAGATCCTCGATATCCGGAATGATATTGGCAATGACGTTCCCCGCCTGTGACAGGGCAAGATCATGGGCGATTGCGTCATGGACTTCGTCCAGCGGGGTCACCTGTTCGGCGATCACGGCATTGACCCGATAAAGCTCCGGACCAAGGTCGGATTCCACCGGCCCATAGACCCCCGGTTCCTGCGTTGCAAACAGCAATTCGCGCGTGGCAGGGGAAACCTGATTGGGCAGGACCAGCCCAAGAGCAATATCGCTGGCAGTCAGACCGCGTTCCTGCGCGATGGCGTCAAAATCGGCCTCGCCAGCGTTGATCCGGTCCAAGGCGGCCTGCGCCTCGGCAGCATCTGTGAATATGATCCGGTCAACAATACGGCTGGACGGGATGTTATAGCGCGCCGAGCGGGCCTCGTATTCGGCGGTGATCAGGGATTCGTCGATGTCGGTTGTTTCGGCGATCATGTCCGGCGTCAGCGCAACATAGGTGATCTGGCGGGTTTCGGGCACGGTAAACAGGTCGGGATTGTCATCGTAAAACTGCTGGATAGCGGCCTCGTCGGGCGGGGCAATGCTGTCGAGCATGTCGGACGGGTCCAGTACCGCCCATGAAATGCCGCGGGTCTCGCCCAGATAGGCCATCAGGGTGGCGGCGGCCTGCGCATTGTCCAGCGTACCGCTGGCCAGACTATCGGCGATCAGGTTCTGCACCAGTGATTCGCGCAGGCTGGCCTCGTATTCGCTGCGGGTCAGATTTTGCTGGCTAAGGGCGAAATCATAGGTGTCCTGATCGAATGTGCCGGTCAGCCCTTGAAAGGCCGGGCTGGCAAGCAGCGCGTCGCGCACCGCCTGATTGCCCACCGACAGGGTCAACTGGTCGGCCTGATCGGCCAGTGCTGCCGAGCCGATCAACTGGCGCAGGGTGCTGCGGTCAATACCCGCAAGGCGCGCCTGTTCAATGCTGATCGGCATACCGAACTGCTGTGACATCTGGCTGATGCTGCGTTGCACGGCGGAATAATAGGTTTGCGCCTTGACCTCTTGACTGCCGACCGTGGCAATGGCGCTGCTGCCGGTCCCCCGAAAGGCTCCGGTCAGGCCAAACCCGCCCAGCCCGATGACCAGCAAGGCCATGATCAGCCACATCACTATGTTGGAGCCCTTGGATTTCATAAATGCCATAACACGCGGTTTCCTTGCTTGAGGTTCAGGCAAGTTTGTATTGCTTGCCGGGCAGGGTGACAAGGCAAAAACGGCACGCCAGCCGACATGTCGGAGCTTCGCTTCGGCGCGGGGGGTGCCCCCCGCCTCATCGACGCCCCATTCGGGGCGGGTTGCGCCCAAGGCCAGCCCCACGCGCCAATCGCCAGCCCCCATCGGGGGCTGGTTGGACTCATCCCGCGGAATCGCGGGATTCCGCTGGGTCAGAAAGGTCAAATGCAGCCAAACGCTCGAACAACGTATCGATGCCCGCATCATCCGCATTGGCAAATGCCACTCGCAATTGTCGCTCGCCGCCCGCATCGGGGGGCATGAACATGGTGCCTGGCAAAAGCAATAGCGCCTGTTCGCGCACCAGCCGTTGCGCCAGAAGGTTCGAATCCGTCGGATAGGGGTGTTCCAGATAGGCAAAATAGGCGCCGGCCCCCAGCAGTTTCCAGCCTTTCAGCCCTGAAATGCCCGCTTTGACCCGCTCCAGCCGGCCAAGGACCACATCGCGTTCCCGCGCCACAAACCGCCCCAGGTTTTGCAAACCAAACAGCGCGGCTTTCTGGCCCAGTTGGTTCGGGCAAATCGCTACCGTGTCCAGAAATTTTTCAGCCTCTGCCAGCCGTTCAGGCGCGGCAATCATCGCCCCGACCCGATGGCCGGTCAGCCGGAATACCTTGGAAAACGAGTAAAGATGGATCACCTCGTTGCGCCAATCTGCGTCCTGAAATAGCGTATGCGGAGCGCCTGTTTTGCTGTGAAAGTCGCGATAGGTCTCGTCGATGATCAAAGCTATTCCGGCCTCGCGGGCCAGTTGAGCAAAGGCGTGCATCAGGCTGTCAGGATATTCTGCGCCGGTCGGGTTGTTGGGGGTAACCAGCACGATCGCTTTGAGTCCCGTGTCTATCATTGCCCGCGCCGCATCGATATCGGGCAGCATACCTGGCCCGCAGGGCAGGGCGCGTGTTTCAATGCCGGTCATGTCCAGCCACATCTTGTGATTGAAATACCACGGCATCGGCAGCATGACCGCATCGCCTGCTCCCGCAACCGAAGCCACCGCCGCACAAAACGCCTGATTGCACCCCGAGGTAATTGCCACATCGCTCGCGTCAATATCCCCGCCATAGGCTGCCGACCATTGCAGGGCGATCTCGCTGCGCAGTGCGGGCAAGCCCAGCACTGGCCCGTATAGATGCGAATCCGCTTCCATGGCCACGCGCGCCAGTTCCTGTCGCAACGCCTCGGGTGGTGGATCGACCGGCGCGGCTTGCGACAGATTGAGCAACGGAAATTCGGGTGTAAACCGTACCCCGTCAAGCCACCGCCGCGCCTCCATTACCGGTGGCGCGAAAACCTGTGCCATAACAGGGTTGATCGAAGGACGTGGCATTTGGAATTCCTTTAAACAGTTCGATTCTGGCACGATAGGCGCAATTACCGGTGATGCATTACTTTAGGCCCCGCTGAAAAAATGACAATCCATAATGAAAACCGCACCAATCCCGGAACTCCCCCGCCCGTCGTCAACCCTGTTTGGCAAGCCAAACAG
>JALXER010000266.1 GCA_027069385.1 Paracoccaceae bacterium | reverse complement strand
ATTTGGCCTGGACGGCGCAGCGTGGTGGGTGATGGGGCAGGGGATCGGCTGGATCCTTTCGGTGGCCGATTATTTTGCCGGTCTTGACGGTTCGCTGACGCTGGTTCCCACCGGACGGCCGGTTGTATTGCCGTTGATCGGGATTGCGGGATGCCTGTTCTTTTTGCTGCGCGGCCCACTGCGCCTTGGCGGTGCGCTGGTATTTATTGCGGCGCTGGTGGTGTGGCACCAAACCCCGCGGCCCGATTTGCTGGTCAACGATAACGGCGCGCTGATCGGGGTTATGACGCCCAACGGGCGGGTTCTGAACAAGGAACACGCCTATCGTTTCGCCGCCGGAGTCTGGCTGGAAAATGACGGAGACAGTGCCACGCAGGCGCAGGCATTCGCAAGAACGGGGCTGGATAGCGATGCGCTGCAAACGGGGGCGGCGCTGCCCGACGGTTGGCGGGTGAGTCTGGATCGATCAAAGACGGTTCAAACCGGTGCATGTCGTGCGAACCTGATTCTGATTGCGCCAAAATGGGAAGGCCGACCCGACGGGCCATGCCTGTTTTTCAACGCGCGTTCCCTGAATATCATGCACGGGTTTTCGGTCAGCATTGTCGAAGGCGCCCCCGTTATCCGCCCTGCCGCCGACCCGATGGCGCGCCGCCCCTGGAGCGGGTCAATAAGTGCGGATTAGCCCGACAAGTTTTCCCTGAACCTTGACCTGACCATCGCGGTATACCCGTGTTTCATAGGCCGGATTCGCTGCCTCCAACGCGATAGAGCTGCCTTTGCGGCGCAGGGTTTTTAGCGTTGCCTCTTGCCCCTCGATCAGGGCCACGACAATATCGCCGCTATTGGCGTCGGGCTGTTCGTGGATAATCACGATATCGCCCGAATTGATACCGGCCTCGATCATTGAATCGCCTTTGACCTCTAACGCGTAATGCCGCCCCGAGGTGTTGAGCATCGATCCGGGCACCGCGACATTGTTCGAGACATGCTGTATCGCCTCGATCGGAGTCCCGGCGGCGATTTTCCCCATGACCGGAATATCATAAGCGTCGATCTTGACGTCGATCATACCGGCGGGCGGGTCGGTGCGGTCGCCCTCGATCACCGTGGGGCGAAATCCGCCGCCTTCCATGGCGTCGGGCAGTTTGATGATTTCGATCGCCCGCGCCCGATGGGCAAGACGACGAAGAAAACCCCGTTCTTCCAAGGCGGTAATCAATCGGTGAATGCCCGATTTCGACCTGAGATCAAGCGCTTCCTTCATTTCGTCAAAGGATGGCGGCACCCCTTCGGTTTGCACCCGCTTGTGAATAAACTTCAACAAATCCAGTTGTTTTTTGGTCAGCATAACAGGCCCCCGAAAATTGGTTTGTCTGTTGTTCTATAAGTGTTCTTGTTTTGTGTCAAGAACAAATCAGATACGAATGCACTCTACCCTTGCGCCGGCCTTTAGCGCCGGTGCGAATGGTTCGCGCACCAGCAGTGCGTTGGAGCGCGCCAGAACCGACAGCAACGCGCTGTCCTGACTGCCCGCGGGGGTGCAGTTTCCGCCCTCGACACGGGCGCGCATGTAATGGGCACGCGGGCCGTTTTTGCCCACCGGTTCGGTTAGGGTAAATTGCTCGCGCGGGCGCGCAGTCGCATCCAGCCCCAGCATTTTGTCAATCGCGGGTCGCAAGAACACCTGCGTGCAAACCATTGAAGAAACAGGGTTTCCCGGTAGGCCAAACATCGGCACATCGCGCAGCATCCCCGCGATCAGCGGTTTGCCCGGTCGCATGGCGATTTTGTAAAAGTCGAGCGTCAGGCCCAACTCCTGCGCCATCGGTTCGATCAGATCGTAATCGCCCACCGAAGCCCCGCCCAGCGTCACCACCATATCGGCCCCGCCCGTCAGGGCAAAGGCGGCGCGCAGGCTGTCGCGGTTATCGCGCGCAATCGGCAACAGGCGCACAACGGCCCCTTGTGCCTCCAGCACTGCTTTAAGCGCATAATTGTTCGATGAGATAATCTGGGTTGGCCCGGGCGTTTCACCGGGGTTGACCAGCTCATCGCCGGTCGGAATAACCGCCACAACCGGCTTGCGCGTTACCGGCACCTGCGCGACATTCATCGCGGCCAGCAGGGCGATATCGGCGGCGGACAGGCGGCGCGGAGCCTCCATCGTTTCGCCCAGCTTGAAATCGGCCCCGATCGCACGAATATTCGGCCCGCCCGGCCCGTCGGTAATGGTGATTTCGTCGCCTTCACGGGTCACGTTTTCCTGCATAATCACCGTATCGGCCCCTTCGGGCACCGCGCCACCGGTAAAGATGCGCACGCATTCCCCCGCGCTGACAACCCCGTCAAACAGCCCGCCCGCCGGAGATTCGCCGATCACGCGAAACTGCGAGCCCATGGCCAGACCGGCCGCCTGCATCGCATAGCCATCCATGGTAGAGGCCCGAAACGGCGGTTGGTCCCGCTTGGCCGCGACCGGCTGCGCCAGAACACGCCCGATGGCCTCGATCAAGGGCACGGTTTCGACGGGCATCGGGGAACACAGGTTCAGGACACGATTAAGGGCTTCGGCAACGGGGGTCAGGCTCATGCTTGATCTTTCTCTAACTGCTCGGCTTCCCACTCGGCGTAGGTTTTGTTGGTGCCTTTTAGTTTCCATTCGCGCGGACCACTTGTTGAACGTCCATTTACGACCGCCCCAGCTGCGCTAGGGCTACTAAATGCATAGTCCTCGGAAAACACAGAATGGGTATCATTTTGAACTAGAACACCAGATTTAACTAATTTTGCGTGGAGGATGAAGTAATGTGTTTTTGCTCTTGTATCGCCGACCCAGTTCTTGCGCGCAACTGAACCGGACAAAACTACCATCTCATCTCCTCTTAGTTCAGCGACGGCTTTTATTCCGTGTCGAGAGGTTTTAAGTTCGAATGTTGGGTAAGTTGCGGAACCTATGTCGGGTATAGGTTGTTTTTTCGGGCGAACTTTGTTTTCGAACAACCCCACCTGTATCGCCGGCAACACCATCATCAGCGTCTCCAAAAATGCCTCCATATTGGCGATACCGGATTCGGACAGGCTGCTGCGCGTCGGCTGGTTGCCGTTTTCCAGTGGCGTGTGTTTAGTGGCCAGGGCCATTTCGACCAGCCGCGATTCAAGGTATTTGACGTGGGCCTTGTGCAGGTTGTCGGCGCTAGAGGTCACCAGCACCGCTTCCTCCCACCAGTCTTTTTGGGCCACATGGCCGCGCAGGCGGGTGGATAGCTCCTCGGCCTCGCCGATATAGGCGGTTGGCTGGCCGTCAATGTCGCCAAGCAGAATATAGACGCCGGTATATTTGGCCTCGGGGCGTTTGAGGGCGTCAACAATGCGGGTGCGCGGGGTTTTCAGAACGTGGCCGGTCCAGTTGAACACCTCGGCGGTCAGCATGCCGTCGGGCTTTCCGTCGATGAAGTATAGCTCTAGCGAGCGGCCCTTGCCCATTATTCTGCCTCGTAACGCCCGGATTTTCCGCCGTCTTTCAGCACGACCCGGATGTCGGAAATCACCATGGTTTTGTCAACCGCCTTGATCATGTCATAGACTGTCAGGGCGGTGGTACTGACGGCGGTCAGGGCTTCCATTTCTATGCCGGTCTGGCCGGTGGTTTTGATGATGGCTTCTATGTCAACGCCGCAGCGTGCGTCGTTGATGGCCAGATCAACGGCAACCTTGGTGATCGGAATCGGGTGACACAGCGGGATCAGCTCGGCGGTTTTCTTGGCCCCCATGATCCCCGCCAGCCGCGCCACTGCCAGCACATCGCCCTTTTTGGCGCGGCCCTGCGTGATCATATCAAGCGTTTCGCGCTGCATGGAAATAAACCCGCGTGCGGTGGCGATCCGGTGGGTGACGGCCTTGTCCGAAACATCGACCATATGCGCGTCGCCGGTGGCGTTAAAATGGGTAAAACCGGTCATTATGCGGCCTCCGGTGACCAGGGGGAAGAGAGCAGGGCGCGGGTGGCCCCTTCGACATTTTCCTGACGCATCAGGCTCTCGCCAATCAGGAAGCAGCGCACGCCATAGCGGGCCAGAGCGGCCAGATCGTGGCGGTCCGACAGGCCCGATTCCGAGATAATCATCCGCTCGGCCGGGACTTCGCGTGCCAGTTCGCGGGTGGTATCGAGCGTGGTTTCAAAGGTTTTCAGGTTGCGGTTGTTGATGCCGATCAGGGGCGAGCGCAGCATCGATGCGCGTTCCAGTTCGGGCAGGTTGTGGACTTCGATCAGGGCGTCCATGCCCCAATGGGTTGCCGCATCCTCCAACTCGGCGGCCTGAGAATCCTCGACGCTGGCCATGATGATCAGGATGCAATCGGCACCCAGCGCGCGGGCCTCGGTGACCTGATAGGGGTCATAGATGAAATCCTTGCGCAGGATCGGCAGGGAAACGGCGGCGTGGGCCTGCGTCAGGTATGCATCGGCCCCTTGAAAGGACGGCCCGTCGGTCAACACCGACAGGCAAGTCGCCCCGCCCGCCTGATAGGCGG